>NZ_JAGHEW010000305.1 GCF_017889095.1 Thomasclavelia sp.
GAAGGTTTTATTAAACGTTATGATACTTTACCAATTAAAGAATTATGTTTAGTCGATATTCCTGAAGGAAGAGATAAATTAGAAACAGTTGGTGCTTTGGCAAAGAGGATGGTAAAAAAAGCCGGTTTACCAATGAAAGTTACTTTATCATACGACCGTCGTAATGCTTTACAAGGAGCTGATTTTGTCACTACACAAATGCGTATTGGACGTTTACCAGCACGTATTTTAGATGAACGAATTCCTATTTCTCATGGTATGATTGGTCAAGAAACTAATGGAGCTGGAGGAATGTTTAAAGCTTTTAGAACTATTCCAGTAATTTTAGATATCGTTAAAGATATCCAGGAAATTTGTCCTGATGCCTGGTTAATTAATTTTACTAACCCAGCTGGTATGGTAACTGAAGCAATTTATCGCTATACTGATTTTAAACGGGCCATTGGTTTATGTAATGTACCCGTAAATATGGTTAGTGGTTTTGCGAAAATGTTAAATGCAAAAGAAAAAGAAGTAACAATGGAAATTCAAGGAGTTAACCATTTCATCTTTGCAACTGATGTTTTTGTAAACGGTGTTTCATACTTTGATCAATTATTAGAAAAATATGCAAATTTAACTGATGAAGATACAATTCAAATGAAAAACTTTGTTTCTTTACCATATTCACCATCTTTTGTAAGAGGACTAAAAGCAATTCCTTGTCCATATCATAATTACTATTTCTATACAAAAGAACAATTAGAAGAAGAACAAAGTCAATTCAAAACTGGAACCGTACGCGGTGAAGTTGTTAGTAAAACTGAAGAAGAATTATTCGAATTATATGGTCATGAAGAATTAGCGGAAAAACCAAAACAATTAGAAATGCGTGGTGGTGCTAAATATTCAGATGCTGCTTGTAACCTAATCCAGTCTATCTATAATAATACTGGCGATATCCAATATGTTGATGTTAGAAATAATGGCGCTATCAGTGATTTACCAGCCGACAGTGCGGTTGAAGTTGCTTGTCGAATTACTAGTGATGGACCAAAACCAATTGCTACTGGTTCTTTAAAACTACCAATTAGCGGTTATGTTCAAATGATGAAAGCTTTTGAACGATTAGTATGTGAGGCGGCTGTTACTGGTAACCGTGATTTAGCAGTTACAGCTTTAAATATCAACCCACTTTGTCCAAGTGATGCTCTTGCAAACATCGTTGTTGATGAATTAATTGAAGCTCATAAAGACTATTTACCACAATTTAAATAAAAAAGAAATTCATCACGAATTTCTTTTTTTAATTACGACTAATTCTTTTAAAGATAAAATAATAAATTACTAATGTAAATATCAAAAACAACAATAATATTATAAACGCTTCATTTTCCCCAGATAATAATAAATTCCCCCATGTAGCCACAAAGAAATAACCAATATTTTTTAAAAATACCGGTAATAAAGTCACCGAAAACATAATTCCCGATAACATAATTGATGGTAAGAAAATAAGCTGGCTGATCATTGTCAGTTTAGCCTGTTTTTTTATCAATAAACCTAAAATACCCGCGATACTTAATGAAACAATGGTAAAAAAGGCTACTTTCAACAAATAAACACCTATATTTGCGGGTATAACCGCCGCAAATAACACGGGAGCTAAAATTAAAATAATAATCGATACGATCATTATATGAATAAAAGCAAAAATCATGATTGCCAAAAGTCCAAAAGATAACGAAATTCCATTAACTTGATACATCTTTTTAATCTCACTGCCATAAATTTCTACTAATGATGGTGGTACGCCAATTAAAGAGGCCATAGTAACTGTCATAATGATCATCGATGAAATCAATGATGTTTTAACATTAGGCATCAATGAAGTAAAAATAGTCCCCATGATCAAAAAGAATACTAACGGTACTACATAACAAGTGATCAATAATGATTTACTGCGTAAATCCATTTTAAACTGTAAACCAATGCCATATAATAACCCCTTCATATCGTTACCTCCTTAGTTAACTTAATAAAATCCGCTTCTAATGAACCATGATCGATCTTAATATCAAGTATTTTTTGATTTTGTTTTTGATAGTTTGTTAAAATTGATAACATTGATGAGGCGATATCATCAGTTAAATATTCATCTTCTTTAGTTTCGGTTATAATTTTTATTTTACAGCGCTTATTTACTAAAGTTGCCAGGTTTTTAGCTGTACCATCAAAAATAATCTTTCCTTGATGTAATACAACAATGCGATCACATAGATGCTCTACTTCATTTAAATCATGACTTGATAAAATAATTGTTTTATCCTGACTTTTTAATCCGTTGATGATTTCATGTAAAGCTATTTTCCCTGCTACATCTAATCCAGCTGCTGGTTCATCTAAAAATAAAATATCAGGATTTCCAATTAAAGCTAAAGCTAAATGTAATCTCCGTTTTTGTCCCATTGATAATTCTAAATATTGCTTATTATTTAATTCATCGATCTTTAAAGCTTTAATAAATTTATTTTCTAGTTTAGCTTTTTTCCATTTTGAAAATAATTTGATTGCTTCATTTACTTTTAAATAAGCTGGTAAAGCTGCTAACTGTAACTGGACTCCCATTTTTCCATTGATTACTACTTTTCCCTGATCATATTTTAAAGTCCCTTCCATACATTCTAAAGCTGTTGTTTTCCCAGCTCCATTAATTCCTAAAATCCCTAATATTTCCCCTTTTCTAGCTTTGAAGCTAATTCCTTTTAATACCTGATTATCACCATAACTTTTCTTTAAATCAATTACTTCAACTACATTATCCATTATCTTTCTCCTTAAACGGATCAATTTTAGCTTCTTGAAAATAAATCATTAACGCTGTTTGTAAATACTCATTGACTCTAGCTTGTTTTTTAGCCAAATCATGTTTATCTTCACCTAATACCTGATTAAATTCCAATAATTTATTTAATAAAGACAGATCACCGCCAGTAAATTCCATGATCATTTCCCAAAATTCTTTAGCTAATTTAACTACCTGATCATCTTTAGAATCAACGTTATTATCTTGTAATTTTATTACTTTATTACACAAATCATCAAACTCTTTAATAAAACGCAAGCCACTTTCTTTATCAAAATGATTTCGAATATGTTCTAAAGATTCATCATCAAAATATTTAATTAACCAGTAATATTCATTATTCATCTGTAAATTAACAATAATATCGGCATATTTTTTAAAATCTACCGTTTGCATTAAGATTACTTCTTCTTTTAAAGCATTAATAGCAGTTAAGCTCTCTTGTAATTGCTTGATCTTATCTTCAAGAACTCTAGATTGATTGTTTAAGGCAATAACAACATCATTCGGCGTTTTAAAACTGATCAATTTATTTTTAATATCATCTAAAGAAAAGCCTAATGCTTTTAATGATTGAATCTGATGTAATTTAATCATATCCTGATAGCTGTATAATCGTCTGCCACCATCGCTTATTTTACTAGGAACTAATATTCCAATTTGGTCATAATATTGTAATGTTCTAATCGTTGTATGCATCTTTTTAGCTAAAGCACCAACACTTAAATATTTATCATCTTGTTTTTCCATGATTGATCCTCCTAGTTTTATTATAATTCATGACGTAACGTCATAAACAAGTACTTTTGTAAAAGAAAAAAGTTCAAAACGAACTTTTTATCTTTAATCAATTTTTTTAATTATTATTTCATAACTATCTTCACTTAAATATAAAATTATATATGTCAAAGGCAAGGAAAAACGTTTCCGTCCACAACTACCGGGATTTAGATACAAAGTTTTTCCCTTTTGGTAACAAGCTAATTGATGAGAGTGCCCATAAATATAAAAATCAACATTTTTCTTAGAGTCTAACTCATGAATCAAATAAAAACGATGTCTTAAAAGACTAAATTCTTCACTAGTATTTAATAACAATTTGTCATTATTACCTTTAACTGCATATACTGGTGCTAACTGTTTTAATTTATCCAATATTTCCTGTTTAGTAATATCACCGGCATGAATGATATAATCACAATCTTTTAAGTCCGTTAAAACAGCTTCTTTTAATACATCATGAGTATCAGAAATAATTCCTATTTTAAACATTATCAATTATTCCTTTTCGTAATTTAAAATTATGTAATTCTTCATCAGTTAAATCTTTATGTTTGGTATTAAAATATGGCATTGTATCTTTAGTCTTAGCACTAATATAAGAATTATAATCGATTTTTTCTTTATAGATTGAATAAAATTCATAGACATACATAGCACCGCCTTGACTTTTGATCGTACTTTTAAACTGATCAATTATTGCTTGATAAGATAAATCAGTATCTACATATAAAAATACTTTGGGGCCAACTTGTTTAATTATATCAATTTCTTTGATTTTTATATTTTCAATCTTTTTTAACCACGAAATAATCTTTGCATATCGAGCACTAATCAATACTACAACCATCTTATTACCTCCACTTATAATTTAATGAACCATATTAAAAGCCTTTTCTAAAGGATCAACACTTAATTCTTCTATTTCCATCGCATCAATTCTGATATAACGAATTGCCTGCATTTCTTTTACTAACCGATCAATTTTAACTTCTTCACCTTGAAAACAAGCTTCAACTGTTCCATCATATAAATTTCTAACCCAACCCGTAAGTCCTAATTGTAATGCTTTTTGATAAGTAGTAAAACGAAAACCAACTCCTTGTACTCGTCCTTTAAAAATATAATGTCTTCTAATCATCCAAAAAACCTCCTATCTTTTATTACTTTATATTATACCACAAATAAGTTCGTTCTATCTTACTAGAAATAC
>NZ_JAGHEW010000040.1 GCF_017889095.1 Thomasclavelia sp.
GAAAAATGTCAAATATGATAAACTGTTTCATCAGGTGGATCAAGCTTTATATGAGGCAAAAGCTAATCAAGGAAAAAGAAAAAGTGTAATTGTAGAATATCAGGAAGATAGTGCTTGTGATGAAAAAAATAATGGCACATTATTGTAAATATTAAAGTAAAATATAAAATATCCAAACTCAAATAAAAGAAAGCCCTTGCAAGATACTTAAATATATGTTAGAATAGCTTTCGAAGAGGATGGTAATTGTTTATCGGATGATTTACAAGCTAAACCTTAATGCATTTTTTGTGCGTTGGTTTAGCTTGTTTTATTTTGTTAAATGAAAATGTAGAGAGGGTGGATGTTATAGATGAAAATACATAAGATTTTAAATAATAATGTTGTGATTGTTTTAGAAAATCAAAAAGAAAAGGTTGTATGTGGTAGAGGGATTGCTTTTAAGAAAAAAGTTGGTGATTTAATAGATGAATCATTAATTAATAAAACATTTAATTTAAATGATGAAAAAAACGATTATTTAAAAGAAGTGTTAGCGGATATACCGCTTGAATATATTGAAATTTCCAATGAAATTAAAAATATGGCGAGTTTAAAGTTGGGAATTCAACTTAATAATAATTTATTGGTTAGTTTAAGTGATCATATCTATAATTCCATTAATCGTTTTAAAGAGGGGATAAGTTTAACAAATGTTTTGTTGCTGGATATCAAACAATTTTATGAAATAGAATACAATATTGGCATAGAAGCTTTAAAGATTATTTTTAATAAAACGAATGTTCGTTTGCCAGAAGATGAAGCTGGTTTTATCGCTTTGCATGTTATCAATGCTGAAAATGAAAATAATAGTATTGAACAAACAAGTCAAATTATCGAAATCACTCAGGATGTATGTAACTTGGTAAAATATTTCTTTCTTATTGATTATGAAGTTGATTCGGTATATTACTATCGATTTATTACTCATCTAAAATTTTTTGCAAAACGTTTATTAATGCAAAAGCAAGAAAATGAAGATTTTGATGAAAGTCTTTATAAAATTGTAAAAGAAAAATATGCTATGTCTTTTAAATGCGTGGAAAAAATAACTGATTTAATTAAACGAAAATATCATTATCAATTGGATAAAGAAGAACAAATGTATTTAGCGATTCATATAGAAAGAATTATTTATAAATTAAGAAAATAACTGTAGCTATACAGTTGAAATAAAAAAGGTGGTGGTTGATGTAAGAAACAAGTATTTTAATAAAACAAATAATAGGATGGTAACATTAAGTTGGCTAAACCTTCATATTACTTTTTGCTGAAATTGAAATGGAGGTTATTTGAAATGAAAGATTATAAAAACTTAGCAAAAACTATTATTGAAAATGTAGGCGGTAAAGGTAACATTGTTAACCTTAAGCATTGTGTTACAAGATTAAGATTCCAATTAAAAGATGAAAGTCTTGCAAAAACTGAAGTGTTGAAAAACACTACTGGAGTAGTAACTGTAGTTCAGGCTGGAGGACAATATCAAGTTGTCATTGGTAGTGCAGTTGCGGATGTATTTAAAGAAGTTTGTTTACAAGCTGGAATTGAAGATATTCAATCAGCACAAAATGATGAAGAAAAACTTACGGGATTTAAATGGTTTGTTGATTTTATTTTTTCAATTACAGGACCTACTTTGATGCTGCTTTCTGCTAGTGGTATTTTAAAAGGATTATTAACTATTTGTACGATGACTGGAATTATGTCTTCGGATGCTGGAATTTATACTTTATTTTCTGCTGTTAGTGATGCTATTTATTACTTTTTACCATTATTTATTGGTTATTGTACTGCTAAAAAAATTGGTGTTTCCCCATTTTTAGGAATGTTAATTGGGGGGATCTTATGTTATCCAACGATCAATGGTGTAGATTTAGATTTATTAGGATATACAGTAAATGCAACATATACATCGACTTTTTTACCAACGATCTTAATCGTATGCTTGGCTAAACCAATTGAAAGTTTTTTAAATAGGGTTATACCCCAAGTATTAAAATCTTTGTTTGTGCCTTTAATTGTCATGATTGTAGTTGTTCCTATTGGATTTGCTTTTATTGGTCCAGTAACTAATTATCTATCAGCACAACTATCAGTTTTAATTAATAATCTTTATAATTTAAATAGTGCAATAGCTGGTGCATTTATTGGTATAATTTGGCAAATTCTTGTTGTTATTGGTTTACATGGAACAATTGGGATGATTAGTATTGTTAATTTACTTCAAGGAAATCCAGATCCGATTCTAGCGATTTCTTCAATTACAATGTTTGCCCAAGTTGCAGCTGTAATGGGAATTTATTTAAAAACTAAAAATAAAAAAGTTAAGCTAGATTGTTTACCAGCAGCTATTTCTGGAATCTTAGGTACGACAGAACCTGCTATTTATGGTGTTACATTGCCTAGAATTAAAATATTTGTTATTTCTTGCATCGGAGCTTGTGTTACGGGATTATTCTGTGGGATTTTTAAAATTTATAAGTATGCATTAGGTGGAGGTATTTTTGCAGTTCCTGGTTTATTAAATCCAGAAAATCCGCAAATTTTCCCAATTCTTTTAGCTATTGTTTCAGGTACCGTTGTTAGCTTTATTTTGACCATGATTGTTTATAAAGATAGTGATTATGAAGATAAAAAACAAGAAGAAGTTGAGAGTCAAGAAAAAAAGATGATTTCTAAAGAAATCATCAAAGCTCCATTAGAAGGAGAAATTATTGATTTAAGTAAAGTTCATGATGCAGCCTTTGCAGGGAAAGATCTAGGTGATGGTATCGCTATTATCCCTAACTTAGGAAAAGTTGTGGCTCCATTTGATGGGACGATTGTAGCGTTATTCCCAACAAATCATGCAATCGGATTAGTTTCTGATAATGGTTGCCAGGTATTAATTCATGTTGGTTTAGATACAGTTCAATTAGAAGGTAAATATTTTAAAGCTCATGTTCAAAAAGGTCAACAAGTTAAAGCTGGTGATATATTATTAACATTTGATATCGATAAAATCACAAGTAAAGGATACTGTTTGGAAACACCAGTAATTATAACAAACACAAATGATTATTTGGATATTATTGCAATCAAAGAAAATAAATGTAGTTTAACAGATGATATTTTAACAGTTATTATCTAGGAGGTATTCAAATAATCATGAAAAATAACGAGTTTACTAAAGATTTTTTATGGGGTGCAAGTATTAGTGCGTATCAATGTGAAGGTGCCTCTTTGGAAGATGGAAAAGGGTATACAGTTCAAGATATTAAAGATATCCCAACTAATCAGGCTGATTTTTCAGTAGCAAGTGATTTTTATCACCATTATGAAGAAGATATTGAATTGTTAGCTGAAATGGGAATTAATATTTTTCGAATAGCTATCTCATGGGCAAGGATTTTTCCGACAGGAAAAAATACTGTCAATCAAAAAGGTATTGATTTTTACAATAAAGTAATCAATAAATGCCTAGATTGTGGTATTGAACCATTCATAACTCTGTTTCATTTTGACTTGCCCTTGGAACTGGCTAAACAGGGCGGTTGGTTAAATAAAGAAACAGTAGATGCTTTTGAAGAATACGCAAAAGTTTGTTTTGAACATTTTGGAGATCGGGTTAAATACTGGCTAACAATTAATGAACAAAATATGATGATCATGCATAGTGGAATTTTAGGATTAAAAGAATTAACGGACCAAGAAAATATGCAACAAAATCATCATATGTTATTAGCTCAGGCTAAGGCAATGATTTTATGTCATAAGATGTGTCCGCAAGCAAAGATTGGACCAGCTCCTAATGTAAGTCCAGTATATGCTAAAACAACTAAACCAGAAGATGTGATGGCATCAAAAGTATATGAGGCTATTCGGACCTGGTTATATTTAGATATGGCAGTATATGGAAAATATAATCATTTAGCTTGGAAGTATATGCAAGATAAATGTTGTACACCAAAGATCGAAGAATCAGATTTTGCTATTTTAAAAGCTGCTAAACCAGATTTTATCGCATTTAATTACTATAATACACAAACTGTTGGTGCTTATCACCATGGTATAGAACTTAATGGTAAAGGAGATCAGCAAACAACAACTGGTGAAAAAGGTATTTATCTAGGATATAAAAACAAATGGTTAGAAAAAACAGAATTCGGCTGGTTAATTGATCCCGTGGGCTTTAGGGTTGCTTTAAACGATGTATATAGCCGTTATCATTTACCAATATTTATTACTGAAAATGGTATTGGCGGAAATGAAATTCTTGATCAAGAGAACCAAATACATGATCAATACCGAATTGATTTCTATCAAAAACATATTGAACAAATGAAATTGGCAATGCAAGATGGTGTAGAAGTGCTTGGATATTGTCCATGGTCAGCTATTGATTTAGTATCAACACATCAAGGCTTTGCTAAAAGATATGGATTTATTTATGTAAATCGTAGTGACAGTAATTTGATGGATATGAAAAGATATAAAAAAGATTCATTTTATTGGTATCAAAAGGTGATAAAAACAAACGGAGTAGAGTTATAAAATATACCAGGTGTTGGATAATGAATAAGATCAAAAATTATTTTGAACTTGATAACAAAAAATATTTAAAACAGAGTGAAAAAATCTGTTATGGTAGATTTGATGGTAGTGCTGCAAAAAGAATTAATGATCTTCAAAAAATACTTGATGATTCCTTGAATAAAGAATTTCCACAATACTTTTCTACTTTCAAACGATCAGATTGTTGGCTATGTCATTTTTAAAGATCCTGATAAAACAAAGGATTTGTTGATTATTTGTTATGATTGGGATGAATTAAATTATATAATAATGGAAAATATTGCTTTAGATTTAAAATAGTATATTTTAAATTGGTATCTATGAGAAAATATAATCTTTGATTTTATGCTTAAGAGTTTTAGTAGCTGGTAAATCTTATTTTCATTAAAGATAAAAAACAGAGCATTGTTATCGGTGGAATATCTTGATTAACGAACAAAGGCAATATTTATTGATAAAAGAGAATTTAATGGACCAATCCAAAAACAAATAGAGCAGGCATATCAATTTGTACTTCGTAATATTCGTTTAGGTGCTAAAATCGATGGTATTTATCGTGAAGATGTTTATGAAATACCACCTGCAATTATCCGTGAGTTACTTATTATCTCAGCGGTTCATCGCTCATATTTAGATCATGGAAATATCCAAGTTGCCATTTATGATGATCGTTTAGAAATAACTTCTCCAGGTAAATTACCATTGGGACAAACAATCGAAAAAATGAAACAAGGATATTCTAAAATAAGAAATGAAGCACTTGCAAATGCTTTTTCGTATATGAACTTAATCGAACATTGGAGTAGTGGGATTCCTCGTATCATTCAAGGTGCAAAAGAAATGGCGTTAAAAGAGCCTGAGTTTATTGGTGGAGATGTTGATTTGAGGATTAACATTTATAGAAGTAGCGAAATAGATACCCAAAATAATGAAAATGGCACCAAACCTGGCACTTATAATAAAAATTTAACACAAGATGAATCAAATTTATTACTTTTGATAGATAAATTCCCGACTTTAATACAAAAAGAATACTTTGAAAGATTAGGTATTTAAGAGCTTTAAAACGGATATTTTCAAATTTGTAAAAAGATGGGATAATAATTCATGAAGGTTCAAAGCGTAAAGGAAAAAGGCTAATTCTTTAGTTGAAATTTTGGATTATAATATTATTCGTAAACTGATAACCGGAATATAAACAACAAATCTGTTGAAAAAGAACAAGCTTATGAAAATTTAATTAAAAAATAAGACCCAGGCCAGGTAACTAAGCGTACTGTGAGTGCGTTGCCTCCTGGGCTTTCTTTATGTCTATATATAATAAGGATAGAAAGATGTTGAATTTTACGATTTATAAACGTTAATAAAAAACAATTACTGCCATTTTACTGCCAAAGTTACTTTTGCGATAAAAAAACCGCATGAAACTGCGGTTTTTAGCTAATATGGCCTCTCCTGGGGGATCGAACCCTCAATTAGTCCTTAGGAGTTCCCTATGAGCTGTGGTAGCTGGTGGTTCGATTATCCTTTATGTGGCGCTTAATGGCAAAAAATAAAGACGAAGCCTTTGTTATTGCTAGACGCTGATACCCGTAGGTGTACTGCCATACACCGTAGAGTGTTAGCAAATACGCTTAGTTTTTTGCAATTTTTACTTTTTAAATATAAATCATTTGTCACTAGAAATCAAGATACTCGTACTCTTTGGACGTTCAGAAATGAGCGTCCTTTTTATATTTCAAAAGAAAGGAGAATCAAAAAAATATGATAAAGATTATGAAA
>NZ_JAGHEW010000041.1 GCF_017889095.1 Thomasclavelia sp.
AATTGTAAAAACATCTATTTTTCAAAAAAAATAAAAAAAATAGATCGAATAATCGAAACATTATTAATGGTGATAAATTGTAAATATATTTTTTTAACATCATCTTCAAATTTGAATAAATTTGCTATTTTTATTTCTAAAATATTAAAAAAGCACGTTTATTATATAATGCATGGAAGTCTTTCGTATGAAGACGAAATAAACGGTTTATTAGAACGGGTAAAACAAGATAATAAATATGAAAACTTTATTTTTAAAAATGTTGATAAAATATTTTGTGTATCAGAAAAATTTATGGATTTTATGAAAAAGAGGGAGTATAAGTATCGAGATAAATTTGATTATAATTATAATTGTCTTGATTACAGTAAGTTAATAAAAATTCCTAGATGCAATAATTATATTACGGATATTTTATTAATAGGTGGAGATATGCCTAGAAAAAATAATAAAGTAATTTGTGATGCAATAAAGAAAATAAACGATGAACTTTCAACAAATATAACATGTACTGTGGTTGGCAAAAACTATGAAAGTACTAATTTTTTTGATAAATATGATTTTGTAGAATATATAGAATTTTTACCTAGAGATAAACTGATGCAATTGATGGGAAAATCAAAATTAAATATATTAAATAGTTCTTTTGAAACTTTTGGGTTATCAATTATTGAAGCATTGATAATAGGAAGTAGCATTTTAATATCAAATAAAGTTGGCAGTATAGGAATATTAGAAAACGTTCGTGAAACAGATATCATTTATGATACATCAGATATTGAAGAAATTTCAAATAAAATACGATTAATATTAGAAAAGCCGAATAATAATAGATTAATAAATAGCATTAATTTAGACGTTATTCTTCCCCAAAATGCTGCATTTAATTTACTAAAGAAAGTGGGATTGAATTATGAAGATTACTGTAAATAAATTGGTATTATTTGGATTAACTTTAAACTGCTTATCTTTCTATAATATAACATTATTTAATACCTACAGTACAATATGTTATTATCTTAATTTAATGCTAGTTTTTCTAATAATATTTTCACACATTGTCGGTTCAAAGAAAAATATGATAGGGACTAAAATAATTTATATTATGCTATTTTGTTTTTATTTATTAATGTCAATTATTTTGTCAGGCGGAGGAGTAGGTAGTGTATTAACAATGATATATAGTATGATGGTTTATGTGGTATACTCCGTTATCAATTTTTCAAAAAAAGATATGAAGTATCTCTTTTTCATTTTTTTGTTTATGAGTATTTATATTTTTATTAAATCGTTTGGATATTTTGAAATCTTTATAAGTGATAAATATGGCTATATAAATACTAATACTATGGGTATGGTTGCATTTTTTTCTCTTATTTATAATATGATATTTTATAAGTATTTATATAAAAAATATACGCATATTTTTTATTTTTTGCAAATTGTGATGTGTTTTATATCATTAGTAAATTATGAGTGTAGGGGATCATTAATTTCAATGATTTTTTTTGTTGCTTGTTTTCTATTTGTTAAGAAAAATATTTGGTATAAAAAAAAATTTGTATTATTGTTTTTTATTATAATAGTATCAATTGGAACTATTTTTCCTTTTATTTATAGCAACATGTATTTGAATCATGTGTATTTTGAAATTCCATTTTTGCATAAGGGATTATATACGGGTAGAGAAGTAATTTGGATTAATACAATTAGCATTTTTAAAAATAGTAGTGTAAAATGGCTTACAGGAATCGGTTCAAATTCGATTGTATGGACTAATGATATGAATTTACATAATAATTATTTTGCAGTTATTACAAATTTTGGATTTCTCGGTTATGCGTTTTACTATGGTTTTATTTTTTTTCAAATTAATAAAGGATTAAAGGCTATTGATTCTATACATATTGATTTACTTATTGGTCTATTTTCTATATTAATTTTAAGTTATGTTGAAATAGTAACTTTATGGGAAACAATGTTCTTAATTAATATCTTAATTATAGGATTATATTCAAATCCGTCATTAAGTTTGATATTTCAGGGAAAGGAAGGTTAAATGTGAAAGTAGGCATTGTTACATGGTTTTATTATGATAATTATGGAACGCGATTACAAGCAATGGCATTACAAAATTTTTTATTAAATGATGGTTATAATGTAGAGTTGATAAATTTTGAACCACCAGAAATATATACAAAAAAAAGAAAGAATATATCATTGCCATATCTTTTAAAAAAAGCAAATGTTTTTATAAAAAAAAATCGATATAAAAAAGATATAAGACAAAGAAATAAAAAATTAAATTGTTTTCTTGATAAACTTAATAAAACTAGGTTAATTACAAATGAAGATGAGTATATAGCTATATGCAATAAATTTGATGTTATTATATTTGGAAGTGATCAAATATGGAATCCTAAGGTATACCATGAATTTTATTATGGAGATTACAATGATATATATTCAATCAAATTAGCATATGCTCCTAGTCTAGGTGTTTCTGAATTAAATGAAAAAGAAACAGAAAGATTAAAAAAAAGCTTAAAGGATTTTTATAGTATTTATATTAGAGAACAAACAGGTGCTAAAATTATATCTAAAATAATGAGCAAGGAGATTATACAAGTTGTTGATCCAACTTTACTGTTAAATAGTGAAGAATGGAATAAATTATTAAAAATAAAACATAATTCAAAAGAAAATTACATATTGTGCTATTTTTTAGGAGACAACAAAAACCATTGGAAAGCGGTAAAAAGATTCAGCAATGATAAAAATTTAAAATTGAAAATAATAGGATATTCGGATTCATCGTTTATTGAAAATAAGGATTTGATAGTTAATGTAGGAGTTGATGAATTTGTATCTTTAATAGCTAATGCAAAATACGTAATAACGGATTCATTTCACGGTTTGATTTTTTCTATAATATATAAAAAAAGATTTGTTGTATTTGAAAGATTTTTTAACAACGATAAAGAATCTCAAAATTCACGTTTATTAGATTTATTAAATATTATTGATTGTAATAATAAACTTATAATATATAACTCAAACACAATACAATACAATGATAAATATGATTATAAAAATATATATGAAAAATTATATAAAAAAATTAATGAATCAAAGTTTTATTTGGATAGAGATTTGAAAAATATAAAATTAAGGAGAAGTATAAAATAATGAAATCATATGAAACAAATTCATTGGATAAAATCTCAATTATAGTAGCAATTTATAAATCAGAGAGATTTTTAGACAAATGTATAACTTCTATATGTAATCAAACATATAAAAATTTGGAAATAATTTTAATAGATGATGGTTCACCTGATAAAAGTGCTGAAATATGTGATAAATACGCTGCAAAAGACGATAGAATTATTGTTATTCACAAAGAAAATGGGGGTACATGTTCTGCACGTAATGCAGGACTAAAAATAGCAAGTGGAGAGTATATTGTAATTGTTGATGGTGATGATTGGTTGTCTTTAGATTTTGTGGAATATATGGTTAAAATTATAAAAACGACTGGAGCAGAAATGGCTATGACAGACAATATTTTTACAACAAGGGATAGGGTTCAAATTAATAAAGATTCAATAAAGAAGATTACTTCAGAAGAGGCGGTAGCATCACTATTATATCCATATATTATCATTGGGCCTTGGAACAAAATGTATAAAACTAGTTTATTAAAAAATAACAATATTGATTTTTCTGTTCCGTGGTCTGGAGAAGGATTATATTTTATAGTTACTGCGGCACAAAACTCAAATTATGTTGGTTTAGGTCACAAAAAAGTATATAATTATAGATTAAATAATACGGAAAGTGGTTTAACAAATTATAATGTGCAAATGGGTATAAATGCTTTAAGCAATATTAAAACAATAAAAAAAGAATTGAAAATAAAATCAGCAACTGTTATGAATGCAGTTAATTGGCATATTTGGAAAAATTATTATTTTATATTACTTTTAATAACAGCAACGAACTCTAAAAAAAGATTTTATTCTCTATATAGAGAATGTAAAAAACAAAATCGTATGTTATTTTTTCCATCAATTCATAATGCTAATTTAAAAAAACAACAAAAATTAAAATGTATTTAACTGGTATCTTTCCTATAACATATGCAAGGCTATATTTATATAAATCTGCAAAGGCACTGAAAAAAGATACTTACAATTGATCAAAATTGGAGGTGTTGATTTTATGAAAGATTATAAATATCTTTTAAAAAATTTAGGAATATTATCAATAGGACAATTTAGTACAAAATTTTTGACTTTTTTTTTGGTACCATTATATACAAGTGTTTTAACAACAGAACAATATGGTATATATGATTTATTAAACACTACTGTAATACTTATGGTACCAATAGTTACTTTGAATATTGCTGATGCGGTCTTAAGATTTTCTTTAGATAAGAATAATGATAATATAATTCAAATAGGTATTATATATTCTGTAATTGGTATAGTAATATGCTGTTTATTTTGTTTGCTAAATAGAATATTTAATTTTTTTTCTGTGTTTAATCAATATTTGTTTTTTTTCTTTTTGTTATTTGTAGCTACAACATTTAATACACTTTTAACTTCATATGCTAGGGGAATTGATAAAATAGCTAGTTTAACTATTTCAAGTATATTAAGCTCTACTGTTATAATTTTTTTAAATATATTTTTTTTATTGTATTTGAAAATTGGTTTAACAGGCTATTTTCTTGCTAATATAATAGGTGTTTCTATTCAAGCTGTGTATCTAATTTTTAAATTAGATATTAAAAGGAAAAAATCACATAGAAAAGAGGATATATTATTAAGTAAAAAAATGACAAAATATAGTATACCGCTTATTGCCAATTCTATATCATGGTGGATAAATAATGTTTCTGATAGATATGTTATTACTTGGCTTTGTGGGATTTCAGCAAATGGTATTTATTCTGTTGGTTATAAAATTCCATCAATTTTAAATATTTTTCAAACGATTTTTTCACAAGCATGGACTTTATCTGCTGTCAAAAGTTTTAATAAAGAAGATACTTATGGCTTTTTTTCAAATATGTATAATATGTATAATTTTTGTATGACCGTTATATGTTCAGTATTAATTATAACTGCAAAATTACTAGCAAAATATTTATATATTAATTCATTTTATTGTGCTTGGCAGTATGTTCCATTTTTATTGATTGCTGTTTTATTTGGATCACTTTCTGGATATATAGGGGGGATATTTGCAGCATCTAAAAACTCAAAAATATTCGGTTTATCTTCAGCTGTTGGTGCAATTGTAAATATAATTCTTAATATAGTTTTGGTAAATTTTATAGGAACAATTGGTGCTGCTATCTCAACAACAATAAGTTTTTGGATTGTTTGGGTTATAAGATGTAGCTATACTACTAAAATAATAAAGATAAAATTCAATTTAAAAAGAGACTATCTATCTTATGCATTATTAATTATTCAATCGTTTTTATTATTTTATATTAATAAATCAAATTTTGTATTTTATCTTTTAGAAACTATACTTTTTGTTATTATATTAATTTGTTACAAAAACGAGTTAAAAAAAATAATGAAAAAAATGCATATTATTAGTAATTGAAAAAATAAATTTCATTATAATGTATGTCTAGCAATATAATAAATAAAAAGAAATTATATTTAATATTTAGTGCGATATGCACTGTCAAATACGTAGTTTAACACCGAAATATATAAGTAATTTAAATCGTATCATTAATTTATGTATATAGCTATGGCTTTTGTTGCAATTTTGAGAATGATAGACTTTCTAATTTATAATGAAAGAAATTTTTATTATGTCTAAAAATGTTTATGTTAAACACTTCTTTTAATTACATATCTATAATTTATACATGTATAAAATTGAATTATGGTACTTTGCTTAAGTAGTGGAATATGTTCTGGTGTTATTATGAACCGAATTATTCATAATTTAATCACTATCAATGTTAGAGATTTTAATACAAAAGAAGTCGTTACAAGCATAAATAAAGAATAAATTAGTATCGCTTTTAGGAGATACTGGTTATCTGAAGCAATGCGTTAGAACTATGTGTGACTAGGATTGAGGTGTGATTTAAGCTGTTGATATATATAATATTTAATGATATAAACTAAATTTCATTAATTTGAAAGTTTTAAAGATAAAAAAATTCAAGTATACTAAAGTTTTTTTGAAGAAATTTAGACGATTAAGTGTGAAAAATAATTGTACTTAAATGTGGGGCAAAAATGTAAAAAAAGATAAACTAGAAAACGACTTCAGTTTAATTTAGAAAAAATAAAATACTATTCAGGAATATCCTTAATAGCAATAAGTTTTTTACAAACATTAAGACTGGCATATCTAAAAAGGTAAATTTTAAATATAAAGAAAATTCCTTTCAAAAAGGAGAGGCAGTATTGATTGTTAGTCTGTAAAATATCTGTTAGGTGATAGCAATAATAAGTGTTCAGGCTCTAGGTCCTACTTGTTTGTGCTTAAAAGACTGACGACGACTTATAATAATACAGGATATTCCGTAAAAGACAGAAAAGCCTATTCATCTTCATGTGCTCTATAGTATACCACCTTTGAGAAATACTATAAAACGTTTGGAGTGAAATTAATTTTAATAAAATGTTTGTGTCCGGACGATGAAGGCGGACGGAAATGGAGGAAATAATGAAAAAAAGTTATAAATATATTAAAAGTGATATTTTTAGATATTATGGAACTTGTAATTTTTTTATTGTTCTAGTGGGAATATTGACTAGTAGTACAATCAGATGGCATGTAATGTTTAGAATGGCTTCACAAGGAAATAAGATTGAAAATATGATAGGGAGAATTTTTTATAAAATTTCTTTTATAAAAAATAAAATACAAATCGATTTTGATACACAAATTGGTTATGGTTTATATATTGCACATGGTGGACCTATAATTGTGAATGGTAGTGCAAAAATAGGGAATAATTGTAATTTATCACAATTTTGTACTATAGGTTCCAATAAAAATTTAGCGGCAGAAATTGGAGATGAAGTATATATTGGACCAAATGTATGTTTAGTTGAACATGTAAAGATTGGGAATTATGCTACAATTGGAGCAGGAAGTGTTGTTACAAAAGATATTCCATCAAAAGCTACCGCAGCAGGTAATTATGCAAAAGTAATTCACTATAATAAACCTGGTCGATTTATTAATAATAAATGGGAGTAATTATTAAATTTAATAATATTATTGAAAATGTTTTTAAAATAGAATGATTCTTTTCATCAATGCTATTGAGTTAAGACATTGAAGATATTAGAAAAATATATAGGTTCTAACTCAGTTTAGAATAATCAACTTATGATGATAACACAAAAAATTATGACGTTTTTCTCTACAGTAAATCATTTAATTTAAAAGTAAGTAATTCAAAATTAATACACTATAAATGAATCTATGATTACAAGATAATATTTGCAAAATGACTCGGTTATAATGATTAAAATAGTGAAATAATTGATGGAAATATTTTGATTGATAAATTTGATTGACCACATCATACAGGGGTATAGTTTTTCTCTTAAAAAACATAAAGTCAGTACTTAAAATCTAAGCAAATCTGTTAATATTTTTGAATTTATCTAATTTTAATTACATGCCCTGTGTCTTATGGTTAATCAAGTTGATAAATATAAATCCATTTAAAACTTATTCTTTCATTTTCAAAGTCATTTTTCTGCTTGAACTGGAATTTTTTGTTGTTTATCATTTTGTTATACATGCCCTTGCTAATTTATATACATTTTCTTGATTGACCACATCATACAAGGGTATAGTTTTTCTCTTGGAAAAATCATAAAACCACCACATATAACCTAAGTAAATCTATTAATATTTTTGGATTTATCGAATTTTAATTACATGCCTTGCGTCTTATGGTTAATCAAGTACATTTTTACATCCTTAATTTTTTTGTGCTTCATTCAATTTGCAGATAATTGTTAAATTCAGCTTTTCCTCTTATACTTTAACAATTCCGTTCATACATGCATTATCATATTTTTTTGAAAAATGCATTTTGCTCATCTTATTCTTCTTTTTTTCGTTGCTGCTATTTTTCCATTGTTTTTTGTCTTTTCTTTGATTCTATGATAATATTTTCCTGGTTTTCGTTTTAATCAAAATGTTATAGATACACTCGAGGGATAATTAAAGTGAACCAAATTGGTGAAAAATAAATTAACACTTTTGGTGAAATTTATATTGACATTATCATGTTTTTACTTTTCTTTTTAAGTTCTTTTAAAAAATTTATCATCCAAATTTATTATTAAAATGTAACTTAAATGATATATGTTATTCCTCCACGTTTATAAATTTTTGTAAAATATTGTATATTCTTAGTTGAAAAGATAATATAAATAGATTAAACGTAGCTATCATGATTATATTTTTAAAATATTTAATCATAAAGCAGTATTATTTTTTTTGTAATACTATTGATCTTCCGTAAACTAAATCAAATCCAACACCAGCGAGTCTATAGGTATTTTTTTATAACCTCCGTCTTTATTAAGTCTTATTATATCTAATGATACAGTTACAATATTATCACTTTTAATAACACTCAAATTTTTGCTTTTTGATTTACATATATAAGTTTGACCGTCTATTTTTAAGAAAATCATTCTAATATCATTTTCATCGTACTCGTGGTATTTACTAAAATTTTCAAATAGTCCTTTAAATTTAAAACAACCATCTTCGTTTAAATGTTCGATTAATTTATTTCCAATATCACTTGAAGGTTCAATAATCATAAAAACATTTTTCTTTTTTATTTTTCTTAGGTTTAGCTTTATAAGTAGTAATCTGAAACTTTATTGGAGTAGTTTTTTCTGTATTATTATAAGTCAAGTTTTCTCTATATTTCATACAATGTGCAGATCCAGAACATTTAACCAAAGGTACACGCACGTTCCTACATTCACCCTCATCGTAATATATACATCTTCTTTTGTTACGTCTAGAGTCACCTTCTTTTCTATGCATTCTTTCCACATGCCATGGTGTTCCGGTCATATGATTGATTCCCATAATTTTACCTCTTGTATAAATTGTCTTTTAATTAAGTAAATTATCTCATGCTATATACTTATTTACAAAATGAATCAAAGTTTTATATTTACATGTTTTTTTGTTGTTTAAAGGAAAAATTTAATAAAAAATTGAAAATAAAAAAGTAAAAATGTCTCTTATGGGAGTATATGTTAATAGGAGGTGTTTTTATGGAAACAATAAATAATAAAGAAAAAACAGAAAATGCAGTAGAAAAAGAAATCAAAAAGATAACCGATTTCAAAAATGATGTCCTGTTTAAGTTCACCTTTGGTGATGACAGTGAGATATCCAATGATTTACTTAAACGGATGATTGAAGGTATCATCAAGATTAAAGTCGAATCTTTAAGGATCCTGAATCCGCATTTGATTGCTGATCAGGTTGAAGATAAGGATATGGTATTAGATATTCGGGTAGTAACTGATCAGGGGGAGCAGATTGATATCGAAATGCAAAATGCGAAGTTTTCAAGAGAAGACGGGATACGTTTTTGGGTCTATGGCTATTCAAGGATTGCCGATCAGGCTCGAAAGGGAGAAGAGTATACGCCTGTAATCAAACCGGTATATCAGATAATCTTTATTAATGATGTCTATGAATTAAGCCCATATTTATTTGATGCCTATTCAAGTCATAATGATCATGGAACGATGGAATTTGTGAATATGGGTACTAGAATTTATGTGCAGATTCACAGATAAATACATATGTTGAATGTAAATCGTTAGAAGAATTTAATGATGTAGAAAAAATGATCTATATAATTGCAAACGGTTTAACTAATGATATAATTGAATCAGAGGTGGGCAAAAAGATGAAAGACAAGATGGAAGAGTTTAACGAAGACAGAGAACTTAAACTAACGGCTTATAATCGGATAATGAAAAAAGCAGCACAAGAGAAAAGACATTTAAATTATTTAATATGATATATCCTAATAATGACAAGAGCTTTTTAGAAGATTTAAGCAGTGAACAGTATGATAAGATTTTTGATATGTTAATTGATGGCGAAAGTTTAGAAGCAATTAAAGGCTTTGTTGAAAAAGATATTTAATATTTGATATAAAAACAAACATCCAATAAGATTATCAGATGTTTGTTTTTTTACTATTTAATTAATTCGTTTGGTTCAACGTAATCACCATCTAAAGCTGTAGCAACTGCTTTGCAAGTGTAGTTACCTTGGTAAGTATTTAATCCTTTCATGAATCCAGGATCTTCTTTTAAGGCATCTAATCCCTGATTAGCTAATTTTAAAATATAAGGTAAAGTAGCATTAGATAATGCCATAGTTGAAGTTCTTGCAACTGCACCAGGCATATTAGCAACTGAATAGTGTAAAACACCATATTTAGTAAATGTTGGTTCATCATGATTTGTTACATGATCACAAGTTGCAACGCAGCCACCTTGATCAATTGCAACATCAACGATAACACTACCAGGTTTCATTGTTTTAACCATTTCTTCACTTACGATTTTTGGAGCTTTAGCTCCAGGAATTAAAACAGCACCAATTAATAAATCAGCGTTTTTGATTGCTTCTTTAATATTATATTCACTACTATAAACAGTATGAATAGTACCATGACTAATATCATCAATATAAGCTAAAGCACTAGTGTTGATATCAAATACTTGAACATTAGCTCCTAAACCTAGAGCCATTTTAGCAGCATTTAGACCAACTTTACCACCACCGATGATCATGACATTAGCTGGTAAAACACCAGTTACACCACCTAATAAAATTCCTTGTCCACCATTAGGTTTTTGTAGGAAGTTAGCTCCAATTTGAACAGCCATGCGTCCGGCAACTTCACTCATTGGTGTAAGTAATGGTAATGAATTGTTAGCTTCGACTGTTTCATAAGCAATTGCAGTAGTTTTACTATCAATTAAAGCATCAGCAAATGGCTTGTTGTTAGCAATATGCAAATAAGTAAATACCATTTGATCTTCTCTTAAATAATGATATTCACTTTCTAAATATTCTTTTACTTTAACAATTAAATCAGCTTTAGCAAAAACTTCATCAACATTTGCAATAGTAGCACCAGCATCAATATACTCCTGATCACTAAAACCACTACCATTACCAGCCATAGTCTCGACATAAACTTGATGACCGGCTTTACATAAAGCATATACTCCAGCAGGAGTCATTGAAACACGATTTTCATTATTTTTTATCTCTTTAGGAATCCCTATAATCATATTTTAACCTTCTTTCCTCTTTAAAATGTATGCTTATATTGTAGCATTTTTGAAAGCAAAACAAAATATTTTGTTTCATTACTTTTATAAATCCTATAAATTCTTATTTTCTTAATATCAACTATCTCATATTATCGACTTTACTCGATAAATAGGCTGTTTTAATACATTTTAGAAAAATTAAAGAAAAATAATTTTTTTATGTTATTTTTAAAAAATGCTTAATTTTTTTTAACTATTTGCCTCAAAAAATGTTATGTGTGATGTTTGTGTGATACTTGTTTGTTATAATGTGAGCGTAATTAAAGGTATATAGTTAGGCTCTATATGATTAATTACCT
>NZ_JAGHEW010000042.1 GCF_017889095.1 Thomasclavelia sp.
GAAAGGAGGAATGTAATGAAAAAATTTTTTAAAGCAGCTTTAGCTTTAATGATGGCATTTTCAATTCAAGTAGCAACACTTCATAAAGTTAAAGCCAATAGTGTTGATTTGACAAAACCGGGTACTTATGAGGTGCCGATCGCTTCGTTAGAAAGTACAATACCAGTTACAACAGTGAAACAAATGTTTTCAAATGTGTTTGGAAAATCGGTTACTGTTAAAGTTGGTAAAGATAACAAAGCAGAAATGATACTTAATTTGCGCCACATGGAAGTTAGCGTTCTTGGTTTCAAATATCATGCCAATATTAGTGAAATAGAGGGTGCGACAGTTTTACAAGAAGGAGAAGAACAATATTCACAAAGTTTTTATCCGTTTTCCGGGACAAAAACTCATACAGTACCTAAAAGAGTTAGTTTACCATTATCTTTAGACGGTGATTCACAAAAAATGGTTATTAGAGTGGATTTATTGGATGCCTTTAAAGGTGAAGCACGTCGTGTGGATGTGAAATTAACTTTAAAAGTTGGTGAAGCGATTGAACTTGCTAACTATACAGAAATCGATAAAGCATTTGCTAGAGTAGATACTTTAAATCAAGATGATTACACTGAAGAATCTTGGGATGCTTTGCAAAAAGCAATGGATGGAGTGGTTGATAACTTAGAAGCAAAAGATCAGCAAGAAGTTGATCAGATGGCTAAAAAAGTAAATGATGCGATTAATGCATTAAAATATAAACCTGAAAAAAGTAAATTAACTGCTGATGGAACATATAATGTTAGTGTTAATTTATGGCATGAAACTCAAGATCGTCCTTCAATGGCGAATTCATCTTTAGATCCGGTAGCAACTATCATTAAAAAAGATGGAAAAGCAACAATGTATATCACAACTAAACCAATGACTTTTGGTTCTATAACAGCATCAATGCAAGATTTATATCTAGGTTCTTTAAAAAGTGATTATAAAGCGAAACCAGCGAAAATTGTGGCTAAAGATAAAGCTGGTAATCCAAGATTATGGTCATTTACTTTACCTCATGAAAATGAATACATTGATATAGTTGTTAATCCACATGTTGCTTTAATGGGTAATCAGGATATAGGGGCTCGAATTAAGGTTGATTATGGAAGTTTACAAAAAATTTCTGATGAAATTATAGTACCAAAAGCTCCAGAAATAACAGACGATAGAGCAACTGAACCAGCAGTAACAGAAGATGATAAAGCAACTGAAACAACAGTTGTTGAAAATGATAAGGTAACTGAACCAGCAGTTACAGAAAATGATAAAGCAGCTGAATCAACAGTTGTTGAAGATGAAAAAGTAACTGAACCAACAGTTACAGAAAAAGATAAAACAACTAAACCTGCAGTTGTTGAAGCAAATGGTTTACAAAAAACTGATACTAAATCTAATTCTGAAGTAGCACCAGTTAAAACTTCTAACGCGGTAAAAACAGGTGATGATGCAGCGATGGAATTAATGGGAGGATTATTAATTTCTTCATTGGCATTGATCATGTATATTGGTAAAAAGAAAATATGGCAATAAAAAAAGTAGTCTTGATATTAATAGCGATATTTATCGTTTTAATAATGTCAAAACCAGCTTTTGCCTTAGATGATGGAGCGTACTTAGCAGGACGCTCCACATCTTATTTTAATCCTCTAACTAATCAGGCAGAAGATGGAGGAACAAATCAAGCGTTGGGAGATAGTATGGCAAATAACATCATCCCTAAACAAATATTAATTGAAAAAAGCGGTGGTAAAATTTATGTGACTTTTGGAATCGGCTTAACTTCAAATATCAGTAAATTTAGTTTTAAACTAATGAATAGTAGCGGTCAATTTAGAAACGTAAATGCTACTCAAACCGGTTCTTCTAGTGCTAATGGGGATACTGTTAAGCATTTTAGGGTTCAAGTTAATTCGCTAGATGAATATATTAGTCCTGTTATTTTTGTTGATCCTATGGGAAGAAATGTTCAATTTTTTATCAAAATTGATAGCAGTTCGTTAACTCCAGGAACGGGTATCTATAAAAGTGAGATGATTACTAGTGCAACACGCGAAAATAAGCAACCTAATAGAGAACAAAGTTCTAATCAACCAGTCAACCAGCCACCCCAGCCAACCATTACTCCTGAAATAACGCAACCAGTAGAACAAAAACAACAATCACTACAACAAGATCAAGTACAACAAAATCAAACACAAGAAAATAAAAGTCCTGTTGGTCAAGTAAGCAAAGAAAGTTTATTTGAAGGTGTTAATGGTTTATCAAGTCATGTGATTGGTAGTGATGGAAAAGTTGCTGAAAATAAAGAATTAACGGTAAAAAATTTAAAAGCTAATCGTAATGATGAAACTCGTCAGGTTAAAAGAAATTATTTACCATGGATAATTGGTGGTGGATTATTGGTTGCTATAGCCATTGCAGGAGGTGTTTTCTATGTTAAAAAAGTTAAAAAATAGTCTTGTAATGTTATTGTTGCTAGTTTTAGTAACTGGTTGTGTTAATCAGGGTAAAGTAAAGGTTAAAGATGACGAGCTAAAGATTGCTGCTACTTCGGTTGCGGTAACTGAGATTTTAGAAGCACTTGAGGTTCCCTCTAGCCAAGTAGTTGCAATTCCAACAACCAATGCATATAGTGTTCCTAAAATTTATCAAGATGCTAAAGAACTAGGAACTGCTATGGCTCCTGATATGGAAATATTGGCGACGATAAAGCCGGATCTGATTTTAAGTCCTAATTCATTAGAAGGAGATTTAGCACCTAAGTATGAAAAAATTAAAATCAGTTCTTCTTTTTTAAATCTTAAAAGTGTTTCGGGAATGTTTAAAAGCATTGAAGAATTAGGAAAAGTTTTAGATAAAGAAGATAAAGCTAAAGAATTAGTTGATCAGTATGTTGATTATATGACGTCGTTTAGAGATAAATATCAAAATCAATCGAGTCCTCGGGTTCTTATTTTGATGGGACTGCCAGGGGGGAGTTATGTGGTTGCTAGTGAGTCTAGTTACGTCGGTGATTTAGTTCGTTTAGCTGGAGGGACAAATGTTTATGGTGATGGCAATGGACAAGATTTTATTAATGTCAATGTTGAAGATATGTTACGTCAGAATCCTGATATCATTTTGCGAACTAGTCATGCTATGCCTCAGGAAGTCATGGCAAGCTTTAAAACTGAATTTTCTGAAAATCAAATTTGGAGTCAGTTTGAGGCAGTAAAAAATAATAAAGTCTATGATTTAGATAATAATTATTTTGGGATGAGTGCTAATTTTAATTATCAAAAGGGATTAGAAAAATTAGAGGAAATCTTATATGGAAGTAATTAAAAAACATCCTAAATTATTTATGTTAAGCTTGCTTTTAATCTTGTTTATTGGCTTTTTTGTGGCGATTAACTTAGGTAGTATAAAAGTATCACTAAGTCAGCTATTTAAAGGTCTGTTTGTTGCTTATGATCAAGATGTTGCAAGTGTTTATAATATTCGTTTTCCACGAGTGATTGTGACGATATTAGTAGGTGGGGCTTTAGCCTTATCAGGCTTATTGTTTCAAGTAGTATTGAAAAACCCTCTGGCAGATCCTGGGATTATTGGGATAAGTAATGGTGCCAGTTTAGTAGGTGTTTTAGTTGGTTTATTTTTACCGCAGTTTTATCAATTAGCACCATTATTAGCTTTTTTTGGTGGTGTTATTACTTTTTTAATTATCTATAGTTTATCATGGAAGGCGGGTTTAAATACAACTAGAATTATTTTAATTGGCGTGGCTATTAATTATACAATTAGCGCCCTGGTTAATTTAGTAAATAGCTTTTCAATGTCAATTTCTAGCCAGGCTACTGGAACAATTACTTTATATACTTGGAATGATGTACAAATATTGCTCATTTATTTATTACCAATTGTGATCATTACTTTATTTATGGCTAAAGCTTGTAATTTATTAGCATTGGAAGATCGAACATTAATGTCACTTGGTATAAATGTTAATGGATATCGGTTCTGTTTATCAGCACTAGCAGTTTTGTTGTGCAGTATTTCGGTATCAATTGCCGGAGTGATTAGTTTTATTGGTTTGCTGGTACCCCATATTGCAAGAATATTAGTTGGTAATGATCATAAATATTTATTACCAGTTAGTTTTTTATCAGGAGCGATTGTTTTATTGACAGCAGATACACTAGGGCGAGTTATTATGGCGCCGTATGAAATATCTTCAGCGATAATTATGGCCGTAATAGGTGGACCGTTATTTATTATTTTATTGAAACGGAGTAATGATTTAAATGGAAGTTAAACAAATAAAATTTAGTTATCAAAATAAGCCGCTTATTGATAATCTTTCAATTAGCTTTAAGCAAAATAAAATTACTTCTATTATCGGTCCTAATGGTAGTGGTAAATCAACATTATTGATGTTATTAAGCCGTATTTATAAAATAAGTGCTGGAGATATCTATTTAGATGGTAAAAATATTTGGAATTATAAAATCAAAGAGTTTGCGAAGATGGTAGCTGTAGTTCATCAAAAAAATCAAATTTATGGAGATTTAAATGTTAAAACAATTGTCGGTTATGGAAGACTACCATATTTGAACTATCATCAAAATCTAAGTGAAGAAGACTATCAGATCATTGATTGGGCTTTAAAAATTACTAATCTTAAAAAATATCAAGACCATCAAATAGCTAATTTATCTGGCGGACAACAACAGCGAGTCTGGATTGCTATGGCTTTAGCTCAAAAAACGCCGATTTTATTATTAGATGAACCGACTACTTATTTAGATGTCAAATATCAAATTGAAATATTAAATTTAATCAAACAAATTAATAACGATTATCAAATGACAATCATTATGGTTCATCATGATATTAATCAAGCTATCAATTCTAGTGATGAAATTGTGGCAATGAAAAATGGTGCCATATTATTTCAAGGTAAACCACAGGAAGTGATTTCTTCATCTTCTTTACAAAAATTGTATGATTATGATTTACAAGTAATAGATCACAATCATCAAAAAATAGTGCTAAATTATCAATGACATAATTTACCATAAAGTTAAGATATTCTTTGAAAATAATAAGTTAATTAAACGAAGTTTATTTAATACAATATTGATGTAGTCAAAAGATAAAACGTTTTTTTCAATCCTTTCTCAAATAAAGACTACTACTCTTTGGATATCTTTCCCTGATATCTAAAAACAAGCAGCCCTCTAACTGCTTGTTTTTTATTGTCCTTTTTAACATGAATAAATCTAGTTAAGCTAGAATAAATAAGGTATAATGGGTTTGAAAGGACTGATGGAAATGAAAAAAATCCCAATTGGAATTACTAATTATCGAAAATTAAGAGAAGATAATTACTATAATATTGATAAATCATTGATGATTGAAGAGTTTCTATCAACTGGAAGGCAAGTTACATTAATAACCAGACCGCGAAGATTTGGAAAGACATTAAATATGTCAATGATGGTAGAGTTTTTTGATGTCACCAAAGATTCTAAAGAATTATTTAAAGATACTAAGATCATGAAAACTGAATACTGTTCATATTTAAATCAGTATCCGACTCTATTTGTTTCTTTCGCAAATGCCAAAGGGGATAAAGAAACCATTGTTGAAACAATTAAACAGAGCATATTAGCTTTATATTTTGAAAATGAGCAAATTTTTTCAAACATGAATAAGTTTGAAAAACTGATGTATGATGGAATAATAGATCATTTATCACAGTTTTATAATGGCAGTTTATCAGGAATAGCTAATTCATTGTCTTTTTTAATGACAATGCTGGAAAAATATTATGGTAAACGGGTTATGGTCTTTATTGATGAATATGATACCCCGTTTATCGAAGCCCATGTAGGTAAGTTCTATGATGAAATAAGAAACGGGTTAGCTTCAATACTTCATAATGCTTTAAAAACTTCAGATAGTATAGAATATGCTATGCTTACTGGAATTCAAAGAGTAGCCAAGGAAAATATCTTCAGTGATTTAAATAACCCGGTTGTGTGTACGGTAAATGATAAAAGATATAGTCAGTATTTTGGCTTTAGTGAAGATGAAGTAAAAGAACTGTTAAGCTATTATGGATTGGAGTTAAATGGACAGGTCAAAGAAATGTATGACGGTTATCATATCGGTGATAATGAAATCTATAATCCCTGGTCATTGATTAACTATGCTGATGCCAAGAAATTAAGACCCTACTGGGTCAATACCAGTGCCAATAATATGATAAGATATGCTTTAGAAAAAGCTAAACATGACTTTTTCAAAGAATATGAAGAACTGATTGAAAAGGGATATTTAGATACCTGGGTAGTATTGGAAACAAGTTTTTATGAAGTATCAACTACACCATGCTTATGGGGATTATTTATTAATGCCGGATATTTAACGATTGTCGAAACAATGGATGAAAGTAATGGCTATTATAAAATTAAAGTACC
>NZ_JAGHEW010000408.1 GCF_017889095.1 Thomasclavelia sp.
AAAGTTAGTTATCTTTTTATTCTCAACTTGTCTTCTATATAATTCAGTATCAATTTGATGAGCTAAAATATTTTTTGACCAGCCATTTTCTACAGTTTTATTTATATACCATAGTCTTTCTTCTTGTGATTTTACTCTTAAAATTTCTAAATTATGCGACCAAGGAATTTGTGCAGACACCGTCTGCACAAATTTAACATCAGGATATTCTCGATAAAACCTAACCATATTTTTCAAATTTCTAGTCGAAAAACCTTTTGCTGTTGGAAATTCCCTTCTAATATCTTTAGATAAATTATCAATAAATTTATTTCCCCATTCACTATTATTTTCTATAATTTTTCCAATATTCCAATACATAAGTATCATTTCTTTATTTGCATTTAGAATAGCCTTATGTTGAGAAGTTTTAATTTGTTGTTTTATATCTTCAAAAACACTTATATAACTTTTATCCATCACTCTAAGTAACTCCTCTCATAATTCTTATTTTTTTAATCGTATTCTTATTATACACTTAATTCTAAAAGAAAAAAAGAAGTATCTAAGCTTCGAAATGTCTAAATGCTTCTCTATTCAACTCAAACTATTAATACTAACATTATAGGAAGCGTTGGCAGTATTGTTTTTTTATGTCGGGATTTCAATTATTTGGTGATCGAATTTTATATATTTATAGTTTGGTTGCCTGTTTAACAGTTATAATTAATACCTTAATTTCATTACTGAGCTTATCGCATGCCAATCTAGCGACCGTAACTGTAAGTCAAAATGCTGGTAATTTAGTTTTACCAGTAGTATATGGTTTAGTGATTTTAAATGAATCAATCAATTTTTATAATATTATTGGTATTGTTTTAATTATTATTTCTTTTTTAATTTCTTTTATTGGTGATTATAGAAAAAATAATCAGCATAAACAAAGTTTACTAGCTAAGTTTATTTGTTTAATTCTTTTCTTCACTTCAGGACTGATCAGTGTTATTCATAAATCATTTACAGTAAGTGGATCGCTAGCTAATAATCAAACTTATTTATCTTGGATCAATATTTACATGGTTCCCATAATTATCATCACATATTTAATTTTAAAAAGAAAAAATCGTGATAAATTTATTGAATATCGTAATCAGATTGATTTTTCTAACTATTTATTAGTTGCTTTAGGTAGTACAATTGGCTGTTTAGGTATGGTTTGTGCAATGCAGGCAATGACAAAAATGAATATTTCGATTTACTCGGCTTTATATTCATCAATGTATATTATTTTCTTAGTAATGGCATCTAAATTTATTTTTAAAGAAACAATCAAAAAAAAAAATTATATTGCAATCATATTTGCCATTTTATCAGTTATATTTACTTCATCAGCATAAAAACAACAAGTTTCAAGCTTGTTGTTTTTGATTAAAAAGTAATTTTTGATATTGTTTCGGGGTTATTTTCATTCTTTTTTTAAAACTTTGAATATAATGACTAACACCATTAAATCCGACTTCAATCGCAACAGTGGAAATAGTAGTTTGTTTGTTGGCTAAAAGTTCTAAACTTTTTTTGATGCGATAATTGATTAGATATTCGTATGGTGTTGTTTCTAATATTTGTTGAAACAATCTGCCACAATGACCAGCACTCATATTACCATAACTGGCAATATCTTCTAAACTAATATCTTCATGATAATGAAGATGAATAAAACAAAGACATTCTTGTAATCCTAAATGATTTTCTTTTGATAATGATGGCTTGGTTGCATCAATATTAGCCATGACTTGATAGATTAAATTAGCTAATTTTAAAGCTAAATAATATTCTTTAAATTCTTTTGATTGATTTAAAAAGATAATTTGGTCTAAGTCTTTTATTTCAGCTGCTGCTTCTAAAAATATATAGGTTTCTAATTGTGATTGTTCTAATAAATAAGTAACCTGTTTTTGCATTGCTGTTTGATTGGCAAAAGAAATCAAAGTATCTGGAAAAATCAATGAACGATAATGGGAATCTATTGCTTCATTAATTTGATGCAATACATTTTTATTAATAAAGATCATTTGCCCTTTTTTTAATATAATTTTTTGGTTCATGGTTTTAATGGATATTTTTCCTTCTAAAACATACGTCAATTGAATATCACTGTGCCAATGAATTTCATGAAAACGCTGGCGCGGTGGAATACTGATATTATTGTTGCAATCTAATGCAAACAAAGGAAAAGGCGTATGT
>NZ_JAGHEW010000306.1 GCF_017889095.1 Thomasclavelia sp.
GTAAACCGCCATTTTCCCATTTAGATACCGCCTGGAAAGAAATAGCTAACTTATTAGCTAACTGCTGCTGGGTAAGCCTCAATTCTTTTCTTTTTTGACCAATAAAATCATTTACTTTTTTTACATCAATCATCATCTTCACCTCTAAATAAAATTATAGATGATTGATGTTGTAAACTAAATAAGCAGTTAATTGAGTTTGACAATCAAATTCAATTAACATTTGAATCGCTATTTAATTCTTGATATGTACGATAGATCAAAACACCTGAAACGATAAAGGTTAAAAAGTCTGATACCGGCATTGAATATAAAACTCCATTCAAACCAAAAACTAATGGCAAAATCAAAGCAAAACCAACACCAAAAACAACTTCACGAATCATTGAAAGAGCAGTAGAAGCAGCAGCTTTTCCCATCGCCTGTAAAAAGATAAAACAAGCTTAATTAACACAATCTAAAATGACTTTCATTAGTTACACCAAAAATACTAATTAATTGTTTTGGAAAAAATTCTACTAAGATAAATGCCACTATTTCAACTAATGCTTTTAATTTCAATAACTTACTAAATAATACTTTAACTCGTGATTTTTCATTAGAGCCCATATTGAATCCCACAATCGGAATACATCCAGCCGCCATCCCAACCACAATCGATATGACTATTTGAAAGAATTCCATCACAATTCTAACAACTGCCATTGGTATTTGAGCATATTGTACTTGACCAAAAATTGGATCAGCTACTCCAATACTATTTTGCAAAAATGCAACTGTTTATAGCTTTATTATATGATTAATATTATCCGAAAAGTTTGAAAACATTCTTTCCATCTGCTCTGGTGTTTTAGAAAAATCATTATCAACCATTGCACGTATAAAAGCATATATCGTATATACCACTACATACCCAAAATATCTTTCTGCACCAGATATTTCCGGAGATATAAGAATCTCCATAAATAATTCTTCTAAAATATGCAGCAAATTATTATCCCGAATATTGCGAATAAACTTTTGTTCAGAGTACATGAAAGGTATTAAATATATAAGTTGGTCCATTTGTGGCAGTTTTGCAATGTTTTTTTCTTCTGCAAATTGTGTCCAACGAATTAACAGATAATATTTTAAAACCGTTTCTAAGGAATCAAAATTTCTATAATATGCTTTTCTTGATACCCCAGCAACTTTGCATAATTTGGAAATAGTTAGATTACTGAAAGCAATATTTTCAAGGCATTTTGCAGCAGCAAAAGCTAAACTCTCCTTTGTAATACGGTTTATCGCGACATTATTGGGATTTGGCATAACATTCTCCTTTCATTTAATACAGATGATGTCACAAAACAACATAGTTTGAGACTTTATCAATAAACATTTTTCTTGTATATTATATGGTGTCACAAATGTAAAGTCAAAGGAGAAAATATATTATGGGGAAAAGCGTAAAAGTGTGTATAATCGTTATAGTTTCTCTTGTTGTAATAATAGTGCTTTTTAGAACAGCAATCAACACTTCAAGAGTACCTGCAAATTACATTGACCATGTAGAAACAGGCGGTGAACTTGAAGCCCATTATTTGAAAATGGGGAAATATGAAGTAGCACATTTAGAAAAAAATTTTCCAGAAACTTTCCCAGACAAATGGAGTAAGTATGTCATCTATTATCCAAAAGAATTAGAACAAAATAAACAGCAATATCCCGTTGTTATTTTTGCTAATAGTACGGGTGTTGGAGCTTCCAAATATTCGGAAATGTTTGAACACCTTGGCTCATGGGGATTTATCGTACTTGGAAATGAAGACCCCGAAACTGCTACTGGCGAGTCTATAGATACAACATTGTCAATCCTTTTAAATGAAAACAAAGATAAGGAAAGTATCTTTTTTGGTAAAGTTGATGTTGAAAGCATCGGTATATGCGGACATTCGCAAGGAGGCGTGGCTGTGTTTAATTCAATTTCCTCACAAGAACACAGCAATATGTATAAGTGCGCCGTTGCCTTGTCCCCATCTGATGAAGCTAATTCGGCTAAACAGGGCAGAGCCTACGATTCATCAAAAACAACAATACCCATTATGATTTTTGCCGGAACAGAATATGACGCTATTTCTTTAGAAAACATGAAAAGTATGTACCAAAAAATAGATGCCCATAAAATTATTGGGCGAAAAACAGGGATGAGACATGGAGAAATGCTTTATAGTGCAGACGGATATGTAACTGCATGGTTTATGTGGCAACTTCAAAATGACCAAAATGCCGCAAACGCCTTTATAGGAGAAAATCCAGAGATATTTCGTAATGAGCTATATCAAGACCAACAAAGTAATTTACATTAAAAATAGCAAAACTAGCCAACGGTGGCGTATGCAAAAGCTATGGCAAGTAGCGCAAACATAGAGATTTATTACAGATTTATCAATGAGATTGATTTGCCAAAATCTCACTCTCCTAACTAAAAAAACGTATAACGCGCTAGAATTACACCAAAGGCTATACACTTTAATCTCTTATCTTTTTTCTTATTTAAAAACTTGAAAATAAATTGTATATTTCTATTTTCATACCTCACTTTCTAAAAAATAAAACGTGTCCCTTTTATCTGCAACCGAATTACACATAAAAGCTACACGTTGTGTCTATATTATAGCAATTTTAAATTAAATTTCAAAAGAAAATTTTTATCATTATTTAATAAAAGGTAATGCAATTACATTACCTTTTTACTCATTTTTCTTTTTTTATAAC
>NZ_JAGHEW010000307.1 GCF_017889095.1 Thomasclavelia sp.
AACAAATATTCATGGTATAATCTAGATAATTAGATTTAAAGCAGGTGAAATAAATGGATTATAAAATTGGTGAAGTTTCTAAAATATTAAATATCTCTAAAGAAATGATTCGCTACTATGAAAAAAAGGGTGCTATTCACCCTAATCGTAAAAGCGACAACAATTATCGTACTTATTCTACTATGGATGTATTTTTATTAATGGAAATCAATCGCTATCAAGCTTTAAACTTTAGTGTTAAAGAAATTTCCAAGCTATTACAAGATAATTACATCGAACATTACGTAAGACATCTACATAAATATACAAAAGAAATCGAAAAAGAAGTAAGCTTTAAACAATTATTAAAACAACGCGTCAAAGAATTAGCTGACCGAGCAACATATTCTCAATTAAACATTGGTAATTTTTGGTTCAAAAAGATTCCTGAACATGATTTATTATATATGTTAAAGGCTAATAATGATCATTATGATGATTTTGAACTAACTAAAAAGAATCGCCAAATTATCTTCAATGACAATAATATGGCTTTTTTTGAATCACTTGTTATCTTTGAAGAAAAATATGAAACTTGGTGGTATGGGATTCAAAGCGAATATGGTAAAGCTCTTGAATTAAAATATGAAAATTATCAAGTTTTGCCTAGTCAAGTTTGTTTATGTACACATATTGATATGGGCGAAATTGGTGATTTTGATCGAAGCTGCTTAATTCCAATTTACCAGCACATCGAAAAAAACGGTTATACTGTTAGTGGAAAAGCTAGAGGAATAATTATTGGTCGCGGTTATAACCATGAGCGTTTTCAACGAATCATGGAAATTCAAATACCGATTGAAATTGAAACCTTGAAATAATTTTAAGGTTTTTTTATTGTTTTTGTACTTAATATTTATAGTTTACATGTTATTTCATACTTTTTAACGATAATTTTTCTAACTTGACTTTATTATTATTGTAAGGGTTATCATTTAAACAAAGGGAGGAAAAGGTATGTATACAAAATTATTTACATCAAAGAAAATTGGAAATTGTGAGATTCAAAATCGTTTAGTAGTACCGGCAATGGTAACTAATTATTGTAGAGAAGATGGTTTTTTAACCGATCGCTATATTAAATATATGGAAGAAAAAGCTAAAGGTGGCTGGGGATTGATCATTACTGAAGATTATAATGTTACCCCCCATGGTAAAGGGTATCAATTTATTCCTGGTTTCTACCTAGATGAACACATTGAATTAAATAAAAAACTAACAGCCACAATTCATCAATATGGTTCTAAGATCTTTTGTCAAATGTATCATGCAGGAAGACAAAGTTCTCATGCTGTTAATGGTGGCGTACAACCAATTGCGCCATCGAATACTAAAGATCCCATTTGTATGGATCTTGCCAGAGAAATGTCAGTTGAAGAAATTCATGTATTAGTAGAAGAATTTGGGGAAGCGGCAAGAAGATGCAAAGAAGCTGGATTTGATGGAATTGAATTGCATTGCGCTCATGGTTATTTATTAGCTGAATTTTTATCACCTTATGTTAATAAACGAGTTGATCAATATGGTGGCTGCTTTGATAATCGTGTAAGAATCGTTGATGAAATCTTAGTCGCAATGAGAAAACGGGTCGGTGATTTTCCTATCATTGTTCGTATTTCTGCCAATGAATATGTTCAAGGTGGTAGAACTGAAGCGGAAACTTATCAATTAGCCAGACATTTAGAGGCAGTTGGTTTTGATGCTATTCATGTATCTAACGGTGTCTATGCTGCCCATCCAAGAAATCAAATTATCGCACCGATGTTTAGTGATCACGCACTTAATATGGAGGCAGCCAAAAATGTCAAACAATTAGTAAATATTCCAGTTATTTTAACTAACCGAATTAATGAACCAATGATGGCGGATACTTTACTTGAAATGAACAAAGCTGATTTTATTGGTATGGCCCGTGGTTCTTTAGCTGATCCATACTTACCAAAGAAAGCCAAAGAAGGAAAAAATGACCAAATCAATTACTGTATTGGCTGTCTACAAGGCTGTGAAGGTCCCCTTTTATCTGGTGGCTGTGTAACTTGTCTAGTTAATCCTCGAGTTGGTAAAGAAATTGATACACCAATAGAAACAGTTACTAAAGCTAAAAAAGTCATGGTCATTGGTGGTGGTCCTGGTGGTTTAGTTGCAGCTAGAACAGCAGCCTCAAAAGGGCATCATGTTTCTTTATATGAAGCAAGTGATCATTTAGGTGGTCAATTTAGATCAGCAGCTTATCCAAATGGTAAAGGTGAATTAACGACAACTATTTCATCATATCGAGCTAATCTAGAGGCTTTAAATGTTTCAATTCATTTAAACAATGAAGTTGATGAAGATTTAATCAAACAAGAAAAACCGGATGCTATTATCATTGCAACTGGAGCTAAACCAGCTATCCCTCCAATTAAAGGCATTGACAATGAAAATGTCTATACAGCCGAAGATATGCTCCTTGGAAAATATGACATTTCTAATGGTCCTATCGTAGTTTGTGGCGGTGGTGAAGTCGGTGGTGAAACAGCTCACTATTTAGCGGAAAAAAATAGCGATGTAACATTACTAGAAATGCAGCCAGCAATCTTAAATGATATGATGATCATGACCAAGATTTGTCTATTGGAAATGATCCAGCAGGCAGGCATTAAAGTAAAAACGAATTTTACTGTTAAAGAAATAAGCAAAGATGCTGTAATTGGTAAAACCGGAAATGGAAATGAAATATCAATACCAGCTAGTCAGGTAGTTTTAGCTTTTGGATATAAAGCTTATAATCCATTAGAAGAAATCGCTAAAAATAACTGTCAGGAAGTTTATGTTATTGGTGGTGCTAAGGTTGCTGGCGATGCTGTGGCAGCAACAAAAGAAGGATTTGAAGCCGGATTAAAAATCTAAAAAATAAAATGGCCTGAAAACAGGTCATTTTACTTTTTATAATGACGATAAGCTACGCCTCTAGTAATTCTAAGCAAATTATCTTCTCCCGGAAATTTTACCGGAACCGTTGGATGTTCTTGATACATTTTGATAACATCTTCAACATCAGTAATAATTTCTTCCATTTTCATTAATCCATACATTTTTGGCGGTAATAGATACATCGGTTTATTAATTGTCATTGTTTTGATTGCTTTATTTAATTCCATTTTTAAATGGGGACATAAAATAATAACATCAAAATCATCTAATCTTTGTAAACCTAAACTAAATGGTAAAAATTCAATACTATACTTATCTTCATAATGTTTTTCAATAATTTCTTTTTGCATTCTTACGGCAATGGCGCTAGAAGAAAAACCGCCACCACAGCATAATAAAATTTTAATCATTTTTCTCACCCTTTTTATATTATTTTTAAAAAGAAATAAACATTAAAGCTCTTTAGCTAATATCTTTATTATCAAAGAATGGTTAATCATTATATTGTGGTAGCCAGTCAACTTTAAAGAAATAAATGACAAAGATCACACTGCAAACTATCCAAGTTACTGGCCAGCCAAAAAAGATAAAAGTAATATCACTTGTTAATTTTGTAACGACAAATAAATAAAGCTGTCTTAATACGACAAATGAAAAGACCATAACATACATTGGTACTGATGAACGCCCAGCTCCTCTTAAAACGCCATTAATAACTTGATTGATTGGCAAGAATAGATAGAATGGTAAAAAGACTAGTTGCATTAATCTTCCCGCTTCAATAACTGCTTTTTCCTGGTTGAATAAAGCAATAAAGTTTCTACCAAAGAAATACATCAAGATAACAAAGATTCCAATCGTAACCATCGCTAAAAAAGTTGTCAAATAAGCACCCTTTTTTACCCGATCATATTTCTTAGCGCCAATGTTTTGACCAACAAAGGTTGTTACAGCCATATTAAA
>NZ_JAGHEW010000308.1 GCF_017889095.1 Thomasclavelia sp.
GGAATTAGAAGCTGACGGATTTATTAATCGATATGATTTCAAAGAAATTCCACCTCATGTGGAATATACTTTAACACCATTAGGAAAAAGTTTTATGACAGTTATGGAAGTAATTAAAAAATGGGGTGATGAAAATTTAAAATAAAAAATACTCTATTTTTATGGAGTATTTAATCGATTGAAAATAAGAAAGACATTTTAATTTGCTTTTCTTATTTTTTTGATGTTGTGATTCATTAAATGACGGCCGAGATTTTTATACATAAACTTTTTAAATTTGGATATTTCTTGACCATGTTTTTTTAATAAAATGTCTGGAGAATAGTAAATTCCTAAATCAACAGTAATTCCTTCTTTTTGAATATAGGTATTATTTAAATTAAAATCAATGATGGGATTAGAAAAATCTTTTGTAGCAACACCATAACCATAAAAAGGACCTTTATAGTTAGGATACATTTTTTGTAACTTATAAAGATATTGTTTATCGAGAATAATTCCTTCAAGTTCATACCACTTGTCGTTTAGATAAACTTCTACCCAGCTATGAAAAATATTTTGCGGAGCACTTTTATAAACAATGCCAGTCATCGCTCCTTTTTGTAATTTTTTATCAATCATAAAACCATGAATTCGACAAGGAATATTAACACCACGAAGTAAAGCCATAAACAAAGTTGCTTTTGTATTACATTGTCCATATCCATCAGCTAAAACTTTAGAAGCAGGGATACTATCATCGCTATTATAGCCAAAAAGAATTTCATCACGAACAAAATTATATATTTTCTTTACTCGATTATAAGGAGTATCTTTTTGCCATTGTCGCTTGTTGATTAATTGTTGAATCTTTTTATGTTTAAAATCTAACATGAAAGTTTCTGCTAAGTACTGTTTCAAAAATAATCACCTCATTATAAATATTCATCAATAATCTGTTTTGCGACCAGTTCAGGATCTCTTCCATCAATATTAATTTTAATTTCAAAAATAGAATATATTTTTTTGTTTCCTCATCAACATAGATGAAAGGATAATCTAGTTTATTAGCTAATATTTTACCAACTGTTGATTTTCCTACATTATGCACTCAAAATAATATAACTATCATTTTGCTCTTCCTTTTTTAGTATATTTTAATTTATGTAATTATTATAGCATTGTTTGATTAGTTTAAATACATATAATATTTAAATCAAATTTTTCTTTTTTTAGTTAATAGATTTTAAATAATGAATTAGTTATTTTTAGATATTATAGTTATCAAAAATTATGATGGATTTTATATAAATAGTATTATTATGTGGTTTTTTAATAATATAATATGAAAAATTTGTAGCATGCTTTATTTTATAAACTATTGTAATAAAAGATATGGTCGCAAAGAGGGTGGCATATAAACAAGATATAATTATAAATGAAGAAGTTGAAGCAGCTTCTTTAAAAGTACTAGATGAAAATAATGCTGTAATGATGAATGAATTTTAAGAAATAAACTTAATTTAGAAATTAAAAATTGGTAAAACTTATGTCATGATAGGAGTTATTATTTTAAATAATTATTAATATATTTTGTATTTATCGTTATAAATGTTGGGATTAAACAGTATGAATGATGTATAAATGACAGTTATTAAAAAGTTATAAAAAATAGGAAAAAGAGTTATTATTATGTTACAATATAACTAGTGGAGGATTATTTTATGGAATATTCAAGGAAAATTTATACAATTGATGAAGTAAAAAATGCTATTTCTAAATTAATAAAAAATGAATATCCTGAAATAAAGGAAGTTATATTATTTGGTTCATACGCTCGAGATGAAGCAACGCCTATCAGTGACTTGGATATATTAATTTCTAAACCAGAACAAATAAAACCTATGATTATGTGGTCTTTTTGTGGCAGTTTAAAAGAAATTTTGCATAAATCTGTTGAAGTGTTTAGATTAAAGTCTATAGACATAAATTCTGAATTCTTTGAAAATATTAGAAAGGATGGAATTTTAATATATGAAAATAAACAAAATGAAAATTCAAAACGACAAACTAATTATTAAATCGCTTATCCATATTCAAAATATATATAATTATATTAAAAATATGAATTATGATGATTTCAAAAATGATCCCAAAACTGTTGATGCGTGCATTACTCGTCTAACTCAAATAGGTGAATTAGAAAGAAGATTTGATAGCAATTTTAAAGAAACATTCAACGAGATACCATGGAAAGAAATTAATGGATTAAGAAATGTTGTTGTGCATAATTATGATGGTGTTGATTATGATACGCTATGGGAAACAATTCAAGATGACCTTCCTGCCTTAGAAAAAATGTATGTAAATCTTTTAATCAATGTATTTGAATATGATATAGTAGATTTAACAAGTATAGGAGTTGACATAAATCAGTAATTTAATGAAAACCATTTAAATAATGGAAAAGATGAATTAGAAATTTAGAGTTTTTATTTTAAACAACGATAGTAAAGAGGCAAATTGCCTCTTATTTATGATTTTATATTTTCCTTACGATGATATGCTTCAAGTCTACAAAAATCAGTATGTTTAAAAATATATTTAATAATAGCCAACAAAGCTTCATTGGCATATCCGTTGCCCCTAAATTTCTCACCTATACAGTATTCAATTTCAGCAGTTTTACAATCTGAGTAGACTTTACAAAAAGCAATTTGACCAATATTTTCTAAACTTTTCTTTTCTATGATTGCCCATCTGTAAAAATCTAAATTAGAATATTCTTGTTTCCATTTTTTCAGTAGTTGTTTTATTTTGGTAGTGGCAGTGTAAACGGGTTTTTGTATTAGTGGGTTTAGATATTCAGTTTTTCAACATATTATTTCAATCTTCATTTAAAAATGGTTTTAATAATAGACTAGATGTTTCTATTTGCTGGGTTCTGCAATGTTTCATATTACTCTTTAATTCTAACTAACAATTACTAATTTATATGGAAGCTAAGTTCTATCTAGATACTTTTAGATAAAAATAATTCCATTGGCTGTTTGTATCTTTCTATATTAATAATAAGACCACCACAATCTTGATAACCTAATTTTCGATAGAAATGCTGAGCATTTTCATCTACTTGAGTTGAAGTTAAAACCATACCATAACCTTTTGATCTCATTTCGGTTTCCCAATGTTTAATCAATTTTGTTCTATAACCTTTTTTTGAAAATTTTGATCAATATAAATCATTGTACAAAATGGGATATTATCCCAAAAAAGATTATATCTAAGCAAACCGATTGATAATCTTCTAATAAAATATAGCCTTTTTTATCCTTAACTTTATTTTCAAATTCTTGCTCAGGTAAATGTTTATCATAACGATACCAAAAATCCCGATCATCTACTTGTACATATCTAATTTCAATCATTATTAAGATTCTTTAATTTAGTTCAAAATTAATTATAATGGTTGAATCAAATGGATATTCTTTTTCTCCATCACTTAGCCTTATAGTTCGATCTGGTTCATCTTCTTTTTGATTATAGCTATATTTAAAGACATATCTTAGATTATTTTTTATTTGTTTGATTTTCCCAAAATTGATTGTATATGTTGTCCCATCTTTTTCCAATGTTACCTTATCATAGTCGATATCCATGTTTTTAAAAACTATATACATATAATCACTATCACCATCTTGAAGAGAATAGATGATTTCTTTGTTTCCCTGTGGTTCTTCATATTGATATTGACTAAGTATGGATTCATCAACTTTTTCAAGTGTTGCTTCTTTTTTTACATTTGTTCCTTCTTCGTTTTTGCTTTGACATCCTACTAATGTAAATACTAGCAGGCATGATAATAATACTAATAATTTTTTCATACTAATATTTCCTTCCCTAGAATAACTATTTTTAAATTTTGATTAAACCAGTTTCTCTTTATATTATACCATATTTATTGGATGATTTTGTTTTAATTCTATAAATATTGATTGTAAAAGATTTTATATTTCTTGATAATAATGCTAGATAATTAGTTTATTAGTATTATCAAAAATGTGGAAGAATGAAAAATTAATTTTGAAACAAGTGAGTTGATAAGAATATAAGTTTATGGTAGAAATCAGTTAAGAAATAAGACCCAGGGCAGGTAGCTAAATGCTAAGTGTGCTGTGTACGTTGTCTCCAAGGCTTTCTTTATTTCTATATAATAAGGATAAGAAGATGTTGAACTATATGATTTATAAATGTTAATAAAAAACAATTACTGCCATTTTACTGCCAAAGTCAATTTTTAATAAAAAAACCGCATGAAACTGCGGTGTTTAACTAATATGGCATCCTCAGTAGGAATCGAACCTACAACTTAACCTCCGGAGGGTTACGTGATATCCATTTCACTATGAGGACATTACTTTGTAAGTATA
>NZ_JAGHEW010000309.1 GCF_017889095.1 Thomasclavelia sp.
GAATAACATCAAATCCCGCCTCATTCATTATTTTAGCAATCGCGTTAGCATTTTCGATATTTTTATCACCCATGATAATTTTTTTACCATATCCCATTCTTCTAGCAATCGCCATACTAATTTGTCCAGCTCCCGTTACGATCATTACATCTTTCATTGTCATTTTCTCCTCTCTTTATTGATGATTTGCCACATCTTTAACACAGCGAAGCGCATTTAAACTTCTTGGATATCCAATAAACGGTATTCCTTGTGAGATTATTTTAATTAAAAAATCTTGATCATTTCCTAGTCTAAAATTAGCTTCCACGTGTGATTTTAATTGTGGTTCACAACCCCCTTGTCCCGCTAAAAAGCAAAACGTGATCATTTCTCTTTGTCGATAATCTAAACCATTTCTTGTATAATAATCACCAAAACAATTATCAGTTAACCAGTAGTTAATATGTTGACTATCTTCATCACCAGATAAATAAAAATCTTTCATCGAATCACCAAAAATAGCAATTTGTGCCTGCTCACCTTTTTCTAAGCGATCATCAGTAGTAGTGGTTGCTTGGCTTTCTAGCGGTAATGAAATATTATTATTTAAACAAAAATCATTAACTGCATGAAGAAACGGGAACATTCTGCCAATTCCTAAATATGCCGTTGCCTGATAGACAATTTCTTTCATTTCAACTGGTGTCACACCAAAATTATATGCAGCTGTAAGCATCGCTTTAAATTCATCAATACCCTGACATCCTAGCAACATCGCTAAAATGGCAATAAATCTTGTTTTATCATCTAGATCATCATGATTAACCACTTCATCAAAAGCAAAATTATCGAATAATTCAATAAATTCCGGATCTGTTTTTAATAACTTCGATTCATAACCTGGAAACATCTTTTCATGATAATCTTTAGCTTTTTTACTAATACTCATTTTCTATTTCTCCTTTAACCATTTTTTAATTTTTTCATCACTAGTTAAAACCAGACTTCCTTTAATCGCTAGCCCAGAATAGACATTACTATTTGGACATAGCTTTTTAATATCACTTTCACTTTTTCCCATGCCACTGCCTTCATGAGTGCAAAAAGGATAGATATTTTTATTATCAAAATCATAGCTTTCTAAAAATGTCCAAACACACATTGGCATCGTTGACCACCAGTTAGGATATCCTAAATAAATATTGTCGTATTCTTCAAAATGAGTTACGATATTTTTTATTTTTGGTCTAATATTGTTATTAAGTTCCTGTTTGGCTATTTTAGTACACTCCTGATAATTATCAGGATAATCATGTAATGGTTTAATTTCAAAAAGATCTCCATTAGTTATAGCCTGGATTTTTTGAGCTACAACTTTAGTATTACCCACTTTTAATACCTCAATTTTACCATCAACATAATTTTCTTTATCGTGGGAAAAATAAACAATTAAGTCTTTCACTTTCTCAACTCCTTTTCTATCTATATTTTAACTTTTTATCATTTTTAAACAATTTCGATTTCTAATCATTTTCATAAGTAAAACTTATTAAAAATATATCATTTACTGATATGCTTAAAAATTATATGAAGCTATTCAATATAAGTATTAGATTAAAGAAATAGATGTTGTTAAACTAATAGCTATGGAGGAAGTTATGAAACAGAATACAAAAAGATTTACAACAATGACAATGATTGTTTTTATTATTATGAATTTTGTCTTATCAATGTCATCAGCATTATTTAGTGGTATTTTAGATAAAATTGCAGTTGATTTAAATATTCCATTATCCCAAACTGGGTATTTAACTTCATTTTATGCTTATGGTGCTGGAATTGGCGTGCCGATTTTTTTAATCGTATTTAGAAAATTAAAACAGGCCTTTTTACTTAAATGGATGTTATTATTAAATATCGTAGTCACCGTATTATCAATATTTTCACCAAACTTTATCTTTTTATTATTAACTAGATTTTTAATGGGTTTAACTGGCAACTGTTATGGAGTATTAGCGACTATTACGATTGCCAGTGCTTCACCTAAAGAAAGAGTAGGAAAGAATTTAGCTTTATTGATAACAGGCAGTGCTAGTGCTTTAATGATTGGTATTCCTTTTACTAGAATCTTGTCTTCGTTATTTTCGTGGCAAAATATCTTTGCCGGATTAGTTATTTTAATGCTTTTTTCATTAATTTATTTTATTTTTTATTTACCTGATGTTAATCAAGATAGCAAGCCGTTAGACTTAAAAACTGAATTTGCATTATTTAAACAAAGAAATGTATTAGTTGTCTTAATTGCTTCTCTTATTACTTTTATTGGTTATGGTGCATTTTATACATATTTGACTCCGTATGTGGTAAGTATGTTTCCGGAATTTGAAAAATATATGGGAATATTTTTAATGATCGTTGGTTTTTGCAGTTTTTCAGGGAATTTATTAGGCGGTTTTGTTTGTGATCGTTTAGGTTTTTATAAATCTTTATTGATTGCTTCAATAATTCAAATTTTAATTTCAATTTGTCTATTTATTAGTCGAAATATCATGATGGCAAATATAATCTTTATCTTATTATGGATGATCAATGGCTGGTTTATTGGTTTACAAATTAATACCGCTATTACCATCGTAACTAAAAATAAGTCTAGTTTGATGATTTCTTTAAACAGTTCCGGGATTCAGTTAGGACAGGCAATTGGTGCTTCAATTGCATCATTAGTTATTAGTAATATTAATATGCCAACTATTGTTTTTATTTCAACGATTAC
>NZ_JAGHEW010000310.1 GCF_017889095.1 Thomasclavelia sp.
CTGCTGCTGAATATCTTGGTTTATGTAATTGGACAACATCGTTTAAAGTATATGTTCATTCAAAAAAACAATGTTTAGATCACCATCTTGAAATAGCTTCTAATCATGGTTTATTTTATACAACTATTAATCAAACAATTAATGATCTATTAGCAGATTGTAACATGGATGAACAGGTTATTTTAGAAGCACTTGCAGATCAATATTATACAAATAACTATGCGAATTTAACGATAAAGCCAGAAAACCAAAAAGCCTTTGAGCATTTTCGAAAAATGGCAGAATTATATTATATTCAAGAAATATAGTATATTAAACTAAGTCTATTGTTAGTCTTTTTCTTTGTATAAAAGTATATATTATTATAAATAATTAACTATAGACGGTTTAGTTTATTATAGCATAACGCGATCGCGCGGTTTAATCGCGCGCGCGCGAATGTTATTGACTTATTATCGCGCGCGCGCGATAATAAGAGAAAGGAGATGATATTCATGAGAACTATACCTTACAATGAAACGTTGTTAATTGAATTTAAAAGTGATAGAAAAGGTGGGTATCCAGATAGAGATTTGGTAGAAGCGGTAGTAGCTATGGCAAACAGCGATGGCGGTGTTTTATATTTAGGTGTAGAAGATAATGGTGAGATTACTGGTTTAGTCAAAAAACATGAGGATGAAATTGGATTATCAGCAATGATAATGAATAATATTGTTCCAACTTTATTTATTAGTGTCGAGATGATAAACGTGGAAGAAAAAATATTATGAAAATATCTATTCCTAAAAGTAGAGCAGTAGTAGCAACACTGCAAGGTAAAATGTTGAGAAGAAGATTAAAAGCTAATGGTGAACCGGAAAATGTTCCTATGTATCCTTATGAAATAACAACAAGACTTTCTGATTTAAGTTTATTAGATTTTTCATTTCAAACTGTAGCTAACGCTAATATAAATGATTTCGATGATAATGAAATAAGCCGATTGAGAATGCTGATCCAAAGAAGTAATGGAGATGCGACACTATTAGATTTAGATAATGAGGAATTGGAAAAAGCTTTATGTTTGGCTAAAGAAGATAATGGGGTGTTAGTGCCAACTGTTACAGGCTTATTATTGATTGGAAAAGAAGAAAAAATAAATGAATATATACCAACTGCTAAAGCAACATTTCAAGTTTTAGAAGGAACAAATATTAGAAAAAATGAGGAATATGGAAAATCACTTTTATCAATGTTAGAATTATTTGAAACAAACTTTGATGCTTGGAATCCAGAACATGAAATTGAAGAAGGGTTACTTAGAATGAGTGCACCTGAGTTTTCAAAAAAGGCATTTAGAGAAGCTTTGATTAATGCGTTTTGTCACCGAGATTATACAATGCTAGGTAGTGTAAGAGTTGCAATAGATGATGATGGTCTAACAATCAGTAATCCAGGTGGTTTCATTGAAGGAGTATCAATTGAAAATTTGTTGACAGTTGAACCTCATGGCCGAAATAAAACTCTAGCTGATGCTTTAAAAAGGATTGGTTTAGCTGAAAAAACGGGACGAGGAATTGATAGAATTTATGAAGGATCAATTTTATTTGGTAGACCGTGGCCTGATTATAGTGAAAGTACTTCTGCAATGGTAAAACTATTTATTCAAAGAGCTAAACCAGATTTTGCTTTCGCAAAAATGATTTTGGATGAACAAAATAGAATAGGTAGATTGCTGCATATTAATTCATTACTTATTTTATCTTGTATCAATACTGAACGAAGAATAAATTTAAAAAGAATTATTGAACTTACACATATAAGTGAATCAAAAGCAAAAGCAACAGTTGAAAAATTAGTTGAATCTGGATTGATTGAAGCATCAGGACAAGGCAAAAATCGATTTTATTTATTAAGTGCAAGAGTATATAATTCAAATCATAATATTGTTGGTTATGTAAGACAAACAGATATTGATGAAATAAGATATGAAGAATTAATTTTAAAACTTGCTCGTAAAAGTAAAAAAGGTATTTGTCGAAAAGATGTTAGTGATTTATTAAATATTTCTAAAGATCAAGCATATCGATTGTTGAAAAAGTTAGTAAATAATGGAGAATTAATTAGAGTTGGTAACGGAAGTAATACAAAGTATCAAATAGTAAAAAAATAATTATATAATAATTTTGATTAATTAAAACAGCATGAAATCGTGCTGTTTGCTTTTATATAGTTCTAAATTTTAGCTATATTTTTATAACCTACAAATACCATGATAATAGTACCAATCAATGTTGAAATAACAACAAACAATAACATTGCTTCAATACCTAAAGTATCTTGTAAAATCCCACCAAAAAGATTACCAATAGTTGCTCCTACACCACAGGTCATTATAGAAATAAGTGTTTGTCCCATAATTTCTTCTTCCGGTTTACATATATTAGCAACATAATATGTAAGTAGTGATGTTAACATACCATAAGACATACTTTGAAATAACATTCCAGTATAAACAATTAAAATATGTGGTGCCAAAGCAATTAAACTATTTCTAA
>NZ_JAGHEW010000311.1 GCF_017889095.1 Thomasclavelia sp.
CTTTTACCACGAGTAATCGCAACTACATCAAATCCTCCTTTAACTAACTGGGGTACTAAATAAGTACCAATATGTCCACTTGCTCCAATAACAATAACTTTCATTTTTATCTTCTCCTTTCAGTTACTACCAGGCATAAGCTTCTGGGGCTTCATCAAAACCTGGAAAAATTTCATCTAAACGTTGCATTGTTTCTTTTGATAAATCAATCTCTAATACTTTCAAAGTATCATTAAATTGTTCAAGGGTTCTTGGTCCAATGATAACTGAAGTAACAGCTGGATTTTTTAAGACCCAGGCTAAAGCAACATGAGCTTCTTTTTGACCAATTTCTTTACATAATTTACTAAATGCTTCTAACTGTTTTCTTTGTGTAGCGGTAAGTCGTTTTGATTCTTTCTTTAACCGTTCACTATTATTGTCTGTTTTAAGTATCTTACCACTTAATAAACCACCATCTAATGGTCCCCAAACAATGATTCCAATTCCATATTTTTTAGCTGCTGGAATAACTTCTAATTCCGGATAACGACATAATAAGTTGTATTTATGCTGTTCACATACTAATCCTAAATAATTACGTTTTTTGGCTTCATATTGTGCTTCAACTAAATGTCTGGCAGCAAAATTACTTGATCCCATATAATCAATTAGACCTTGATTAATTAAAGATCCATAAACTTCATAGATTTCATCCCAAGATACATGACGATCAATATGATGCATTTGATATAGTTCGATATGATCAGTATTTAATCGTTTTAAAGAATCATGAAAATGACATCTTATTTTATAAGCTGAAAGTCCCCTTTCATTGTTAATGCCTTCATAAAGATTATCAGTTTCACAATATACCTTAGTCGCTAGAATAACTTTTTCACGACGACCTTCACCTTGTTTAAACCACTCACCAATAATTCTTTCGGTCCTGCCAGGATGACCATCTTCAAAATGTCCATACGTATCGGCAGTATCAAAAAAATTGATTCCTACTTCTAGGGCTCGATCCATTATTTTAAAAGCTTCTTCTTTACTAGTATAGGGTCCAAAATTCATCGTTCCTAAACACAATTTACTGACTTTTAAACCACTTTTACCTAAATAGTCATATTTCATAACCATCTTCTCCTTTCGCATATATCATACAAAGTTAAATAACAACAAACTATAGTTTCATTGCATCCTAGAAAGTCTTTTTATTTTTACTTGGATATTTTGATTATATTTTGTAAAAAACTTTTTAATTTTATATAATATGACTAGAGGTGATTTGATGTTACTACAAGAAAAGATGAAAACAACAAAGTTTTCTCCTAGTGAACAATCTGTAATTGATTTTATTTTAAAAAAACAGGAATTAATTGAACCCTATACAACAATAATGATTGCCGGTGAAACTTATACATCCCCATCCGTTTTAATTAGAACTTCCAAAAAGCTTGGTTTTAATGGTTTTAACGAATTTAAAAAAGCTTTTTTAAAAGAAGTAAATTATCTAAAAACTAGTTTTAGTGATTTAGATGCCAATAAACCCTTTGAAGCTACTGATTCAATTATGAATATCGCCCATATTATTACTAAATTAAAACAAGAGAGTTTAAACGATACATTATCACTGATTCACCATGACAGTTTACAAAAAGCCATCAGGATCATGGAAAAAGCCGATGTTATAAAAGTTTTTGCCATTGCCAACTTAACATTTCAAGCTGAAGAATTAGTCTATAAATTACGCCGAATTGGTAAAAAGGCCGAAACTTACTCAATTAGTAATATGATGATCCAGGAAGCCACGATGACAAGCAGTAATGATTGTGCTATTTGTATTTCCTATTCTGGTGAATCAGAAGAATTATTATATACGACCAATATTTTAAAACAAAACCAAGTACCAATTATTGTTATTTCTAGTGTTGGTGAAAATAGTTTAACATGTCTAGGTGATACTGTTTTACAAATCACTACTAGAGAAAGAGCTTTTTCTAAAATTGGAGCCTTTGCATCACTAGAATCTATTTCCTTAATTTTAGATATTTTATATAGCTGTTATTTTAAAACTAATTATGATCATTTTTATGCTTTTAAGACCGATCTAGCGAAAGTAACCGAAAAACGTATCATTGATAATAATATTATCAAAGAAGAAAATGAGTAACAAAAAAGGGATAGAATTTTATCCCTTTTTGATTAATATTTAAATACTTTTACCTAAACGATATGCCTCATCCATATATTTAGTTCTTTGGGTCATAGAAACAGTACCACAGCCTAAACCTAAGACCATTCCTAAATTATCAAAACTTAAATAATCACAAATTGTCTGATAATGACTAGCTAAATCATCCATAGTATCACTAGCACTATTCCATGCTGCTCCAATTAAAACTGCTTTTTTATGTAAACTAGTTAAATAACCATTAAAGCTATAAAAACGATCTACCATGATCTTTAATTGCGCTGACATACCAAAATAATACAATGGTGTTACAAAAACTAAAACATCACTGTCAATAATTATTTCTTTTAATTCACTCATATCATCTTTTTGCACACATGGTCCGGACATATTACAATAATCACAACCTAAACATGGATGTAAGTTGGCATGAGCTACATCAAAAATTTCAACTTGATGATTATTTTCTTTGGCTCCTTTAATAAATTCACTTGCTAATAAATTAGAAGAACCCTTTTTATGGGGACTTCCTTGTAATACTAATATTTTCATTTTCTCACCTTTTTCTCATTAATTTTATTACCCAATCACTTAAATAACTAATTGCAAACATCATAATTAAATACTCTAAAATAAACATTATCATTGACTGATTAAAATCAAAGAACACAAATTCACTTTGTAACAATAAATAAGTAAGTATATCATGCTTAAAGAAATAGTAAATTCCTAAAATAACTAACATACAAGCAATCACGTTACAAACTAATAATATTCTTTTTGACCAGTTCCTTGTTTTTAAAATACCTCTAAACATATTTCCATGTAATCCTAAATGAATTGCCATTAACACAAAGCCCCAATAACTACAAACTAAATGAATTATTCTTGCTTTAGAAATAAATTTGGATAAATCAATAAAAGTAAAGATATGTCTAGACATAACGATTCCGCTAAATAATAATCCAAGTACACAAATTATTAATAATCCATTAACAATCATCGTAATTATTTGATAAATTGAACGAACTTTTTTTAAACTGCGATACCAATAGCGATTATAATAGTGATGAACTATTAGAGTTAAAAACATAGTAACACCAAGCCATTCATGTAACAAACTGCCGGTTAAAAAATATCCCATCAATAAAAGTAACAATCCAATCAATAAAACATCTAGTAAGATCTTAATTTTTAATTCTTTTTTCATTTTTATTTCAAATTAATTTCTGCTAACCAGTTAGAAACTTCTTCTTGAGGATTATCGGCGGCACTGCTTGATAAAGTCAACCCCTCTAACACATTAGCACCAGTGATTTTTTCGATTTCACTAATTGTTCCCGAAAAACCGCTACCGCCACTAGTATTAAAAGGCACAATTGTTTTACCACTAAAATCATTTACTTCTAAGAAAGTATACATGATCATTGGCATATCACTCCACCAGTTAGGATAACCGACAAAAATAATATCATAAGATGAAACATCGATGTTTTCTTTTAAGGCTGGTCTGGCATCACTATCCTGTTCATCTTTAGCGATATCTAATAATTCATCATAATCATCAGTATATGGTTCTAATGGTTCGATTTTTTTGATCTCACCACCTATTTCATTATGGATTGCATTAGCCACATTTCCAGTATTTCCTGACCAGGAAAAATAAGTAATTAAAATATTACCATCATTTACTTGCGTGTTTTCATTAGCTGATGGACTGCTTTCATTTGTATCTTTAGCAGTATCTTGATTTGAACTGCAGCCAGCTAATATAATTAAGGATAAACATAAGACAATAATTTTAGTAATTCTTTTCATTTCACTTTCCTCCTTACCTGCTTTTATCTTATCAAGGACATAATTAATCGTCCAATACTTAGTTAGAATGGTTTATAATAGCTAATAAGCATTAAAAATGAAAAGCAGGCTTAAACCCGCTTACCATTTTCTTTAATAATTTCTTGATACCAGTAAAAAGAATCTTTTTTAATTCGTTTTAATTCTTTTAAATCAAATTCATCACGATCAACATAAACAAAACCATATCGTTTACCATATCCCTGATGGGTACTTACTAAATCAATGAAAGCCCATGGGCAATAACCGATCATTTCTACTCCATCATTAATTGCAAGTTTAGCTTGATAAAAATGTCTTTTTAAATAATCAATGCGATATGGATCATGTACTTTACCATCAACTAATTCATCTTTAGCTCCTAAACCATTTTCCGTAATTAAAATTGGCAAATGATAACGATCATAAATTCTTCTTAATGTTACTCTTAAACCAATTGAATCAACCATCCAGCCAAATTCAGTTTGTTCCAAATAGTTGTTTTTAGCGGCACGATAAACGCCTTCTTCACCAATCATGATCTGCTGGTCACCGTTTCGAGGCTGACAGTCAGTGCCATCGTTTTTAGCAGCGGCAACTGTAGCGGTAGCATAGTAGTTAATTCCTAAATAATCGGGTTTAGCTTTAGCGATAACTTCCATATCACCATCTTCAATAACTGGAGTATAGCCACGTTCATTTAAATAAGCCCAAACTAAATTATTATAGCGTCCATGAACCGCAATATCTAAATATAGCCAGCAGCGAATAGCTTCCCAGTTTTCAGCAGCAATGACATCTGATGGATCACATTTTTCTGGATAAATGGCAGTAATATTAGGAGCTGGTCCAATTTTTCCATTTTCAACCATTTCATGACATAAGATCGTTGCTTTAGCACTAGCGACAAACATATTATGACAACCCTGGTATAATTCTTTTTTACTTGGTACAACACCTGGATTCATGGCATTAGGATGATTGATCATAACGTTTTGTTCATTGATCGTTAGCCAGTATTTAACGCGATCCCCATAGTTTTCAAATAACACTTTGGCATATTTAACAAATGCATCAATAGTATCGCGATTAGCCCAGCCACCTTTTTTGTGCAATGCTAATGGTAAATCAAAATGATACATCGTAACTACTGGTTCAATTCCCGCATCAACTAATTCATCAATTAAATTATTATAAAAATCAATTCCTTTTTGATTAACTTCACCACTGCCATCAGGAATGATCCGCGTCCAGGCAATTGAAAAACGATATGCTTTTAAACCCAGTTCTTTCATTAAAGCTACATCTTCTTTGTAACGATGATAATGATCACTAGCAACGTTAAAATTAGTAATTCCCTCAGGAGCCTGATGGACATCTTGAACTGATAACCCTTTACCATCTTCATCATAAGCCCCTTCTACCTGATATGCTGAAGTACTGGCACCCCATAAAAAACCTTCTGGAAATCCTTTTAAATCTTGATAAAACATTTTCTTACCTCCTTATTCTACTTTTAAAATAACATCTTGATAATTAACCTGATCATGATTTACTAAATCAATTGTTTGATAATTAACACTATTGGTAATGATTACTGGTACTTGAGTAGCATAACCAGCTTTTTCAATTTGTTTAATATCAGCGTTTAACAACAAATCACCTTGTTTTACTTTTTGTCCTTGTTCAATATAAGCAGTAAAATATTTACCATTTAAATTAACTGTATCAATACCAAAATGAATCAACATTTCAATTCCATCATCACTTACAATTCCAATAGCATGTTTAGTTGGAAATAAAGTAGCAATCGTACCATCAAATGGCGCATAAACTTTACCATCTTGAGGCTCAATCAAAGCACCTTTTCCTAACATTTCACTAGCGAAAGCTTCATCTTTAGCTGCGCTTAACGGTAATAATTGTCCTTTAATTGGGGCTAAGATTTCGCCTTTAGCGACCTCAATTTTTTCAATTGTCTGGACTTTATCAGTTTGTTCAAATTTAAGACTTAAAAAATACGTAACAACAGCAGTAACAACAAAACTAATTACTAAAGCAATGATAATGTTATAGAAAAATCTCATTGTATCATCACCAATGTATAAGAAGATTGCTGGTAAACCAGATGAACCAGTAGCAAAACGATGAGTTTGTGTTAATCCGGCATATAAACCACCAGCAGCCCCACCGATCATTGCGGCAATTAGTGGATATTTTTTAGGTAAATTAACTCCATATAATGTTGGTTCGGTAATTCCCATATAAGCAGTAATTGAACCTGAAGTCGCTAATTGTTTCATCTTTTTATCTTTGGTTCTAATTGCTACAACAGCTGAAGCAGTTGCCTGAGCAATATTTGAACATAAACATCCTGGTCCAAAAATACTATCGTAACCAAGTTCACCCATTTGCATAACACCTAGTGGTGCTACTCCATTGTGTAAACCAAACATTACCATAATTGGTAATAATCCACCAATCAATACTGCTGGTGCCCAGGCGGCATTTGTACTTAAGAAAGTAAAGAATACAGCTAAATAATCACCAACTATAGCACCAATTGGACCTAAAACTGCTAAAGCTAAAGGACCCATGATCAAAAATGTCAACATTGGGACAAATACTAATTTAACTGATTGTGGGATCCATTTTTCTAAAAATCCTTCAACATAAGAC
>NZ_JAGHEW010000312.1 GCF_017889095.1 Thomasclavelia sp.
AGATTTATAATGTAATTGAGGTGATTTTATGGAAGAAATGTCTAAATTTTTATTTAATGGTTTAATTGATCATAATTTACATCATTTTATGAAGCATTTATATGAATTTCTTGATCGTCCACTAGTCTTATGTGATTGTAACTATGTAGTATTAGCACAATATCCAAATAAACAAATTGGTGATATGCTCTTTGATCACATGCAAAAACACCATAAAGTAACAGTTGAAATGCTGCCATTTATTCAATTGGGCAATTATCAAAAAGATTTAGATCAACATAATAATGTTATCTATGTAGATTATGGTGTTGGTAAAACCATCCCACGAATTATTGCTTCTATCATTGATGGTGATTATATTATTGGTTACTTATGTATTTTATTTGATGATGGAAAACCTTCATCAAATACATTTACTTTTATTAACCTGTTAGCTAAAACAATTTCATCAATTATGTGTCATAATAAAACTGGTTTTAATTACGATCGCTATGAATACTTTGCAATTATGAATTACCTATTTTCTAATGAAAATATTAATAAGCATGATTTAGAAAAATTGCTTCCTAAAAACTCTAATGTTTTTTATTCAAATTATTGTATCATTGCAACTAAAATTGCTTATAAAAGCAATGAAATTGTTTATCTAAATCAATTACATCAGCATATAATTACATTATTAAATACGTACTCTTATCTTCAAGATAACTGTTTATATATCTTATTTACTAATTTAGAAAACGTTAATAAAAATGAGATCATTAAAAAAATCACTGATTTATTATCAACCGTAAATATCTACAAATTAAAATTTGGCATAAGTTATCTTTTTGATAACTTATTAGACATTAATATTTATAAACAACAAGCATTGATTGCCTATGATTTAACACAGCAGCAATTTACCTTTTTTGAAGATATTGCTTTAAGATCATTTTTTACAAATCAATCTTTTTCCATTTATATTCACCCGATCATTAATCAGCTTAAGCAAATTGATAATGCAAATAACACTGATTATTATCAAACTTTAAAAACATATCTTTGTAACTTTGGTGATTCTCATAAAACGATCAAACAGCTTTCGATTCATCGTAATACTTTAATTTATCGTTTAGATCGAATTAAACAATTTACAAACATTGATTTTCATGATAAACAATTATGTATTTTATTATTAATCAGTTTTTTACTCATAGATAATAATTAATGCTTATTATCATAATGTTATAGATCTATGCAAAACACAATATTCTATCCTTTATTTTTTAAAATAAGATTCAAACAATAATTATCGACAGCTTAATGATTAAATAGTATATTTCAAGTAAGAAAAGAGTATACTCTTTATAGGTATGGCTCCCTGAGTGCTGGAGGTTGGGTGTGCAAATTGATGCAGAACCATACCTTTTTTATTTACAATTTATAAATATTCAATTAAACAGTTATCTATATCATTATACTTATAGAAAATAATGCTTATCATTGTAAATAGGCAAACATATTTTGGTATAATAAGATTTGAGGTGAAAAATATGAATGAATGGGATTTGTCAAAATTATATCGATCATTTGATGATCATCAATTTAATGATGATCTTAATCAGATTGTTGTTTTACAAAAACAAATGAATAGTTATCGTCATAATAAGGATGAAAAATCATTAGAAAGTTATTTGAATGATTTAATCAAATTAAATCAGTTGATTGAAAAACTATCATGTTTTATTAGTTTATCTTTATCAGTAGATACTACTAATGAAATGGCTTTAAAATATAGCGATCAGTTAGAAAATATTCTAGCAAGTTTTGTTGAAGATGATATCTTGAATCAACAATGGATCAGTTCTTTTGATCTTGATAAATTATCATCACCAATTATTAAAGAACATCATTTTTTCTTAAAAGAAATTCAAAATAAACAAAAACATACTTTAGATAAAACTAACGAAAGTATTATTGCTCACATGCAAAATACTGGTAGTAGTGCTTTTGAAAAATTAAAAGATCAAGTTATTTCTAGTATAACGGTTAAAATTGATAATAAAATTCATCCTTTAACCGAAGTTTTAAACATGGCTTATGACAAAGATAAAAATGTTCGTAAAAAAGCTTATTTAGCTGAACTTGAATGTTATCAGCCGTATGAACAGACCATTGCCGCCTGTTTAAATGCTATTAAAGGTGAAGTTTTATATACTAGTAAATTGCACGGTTATAATAGCGAATTACAAAGAACTTTGATTAATTCACGAATGTCTAAAGAAACCCTTGAGGTATTATTAGCAGTAATGCAAGATAATTTATATGTTTTTCAAGATTATTTACAAACAAAGGCCAAATATCTAGGGTATTCAAATGGTTTACCATGGTATGAATTATATGCACCAGTTAGTGAGGATGATAGTTATTATCCATATCATCAGGGAGCTAAATTTGTAGTTGAACAATTTAACACTTTTTCTAATCATTTAGCCAATTTTGCTTTAAAAGCAGTAAATGAAAACTGGATTGATGTTTATCCTCATAGCGGTAAAGTTGGTGGTGCTTTTTGTTG
>NZ_JAGHEW010000313.1 GCF_017889095.1 Thomasclavelia sp.
ATTTTAGATGCTTTGAAGATTGAAAGGGATAATCATGGAAATTAAGGAAATAATTGCTAAAGCTTTTATAGCCACTAAAAACTCATATAGTCCCTATTCTAATTTTAAAGTTGGAGCCTGCATTGTAATGGATGATGGCAACTACTTTTTAGGAACTAATATTGAAAATGCTGCTTATGGTTCAAGTATGTGTGCTGAACGTAATGCCATCTATATGGCTTATTGTCATGGTTATCGTGATAATCAAATTAAACAGTTGGCAATTGTCGCTTTTGGTGATAAAATAGTTACTCCATGTGGCGCTTGTCGTCAGGTGATGGTAGAGTTATTACCAGAAGATTGTATGATTATTTTAGCTAATCAAACTAGTTATCAAACTACAACAGTAAAAGAATTGATGCCACTAGCATTTAAAGGAGATAATTTAGAATGTTCAAATCAGGATTTGTAAGTATTGTTGGTCGTCCTAATGTCGGAAAATCAACACTATTAAATAGTATCTTAAAAACTAAACTAGCAATTATGTCAAATGTTGCTCAAACAACTAGAAATACGATTCAGGGGATTTATACCGATGATAAGTCACAAATTATTTTTATGGATACCCCAGGAATCCATCGTCCTCAAGATCGTTTAGGCAATTTTATGAATACAACTGCTTTAAATAGTATCTATGGTGTTGATATTGTCTTGTTTTTAGCACCAGCTAATGAAGTAATTGGTAAAGGGGACCGTTTTATCATTAATCGTCTAAAAGAAGCTGATGGACCAGTATTTTTAGTTTTAAGTAAATGTGATACGGTGAATAAAGAAACATTGGCTAAAAAGTTACAAGCATGGCAGGAAATGTTTGATTTTAAAGAAATCATTCCTCTTAGTGCTTTAAAAAATGAAAATGTTGATGTTTTAATTGATACAATTCAAAAATATTTACCTGAAGGAAATATGTATTATCCTAAAGATCATTTAACTGATCATCCAGAACGTTTTGTCATGGCTGAATTTATTAGAGAAAAAGTGCTTTATTTTACGCGTGAAGAAGTACCACATAGTGTAGCTATTGTAATTGAACGAATGGCTGAAGATGAAGATGGAATTGAAGTTATGGCAACGATCGTATGTGATCGTAATAGTCAAAAAGGAATCATTGTTGGTAAACAAGGGGCAATGATCAAAAAAATTCGCTTAAACGCCCAACGGGAAATGAAACGTTTTTTACAAACACCAGTACATTTGGAACTGTTTGTTAAGGTTGAACGAAATTGGCGGAATAAACAAAAGTATCTAAAAGAATTTGGTTATAACGAAGATGACTATTAAAAAAGAAGAAGTTTTTACCGGTCTAGTTTTAAAAACTAGACCTTATCAAGAAAATGATCTTTTAGTCTGGGTGTATAGTCGTGATTATGGCAAGATTACTTTGCTGGCTAAAGGGGTAAAAAAAATGACTAGTAAAAATGCACCAGCTTGTCAAACATTGACATTATCGGAATTTGTTGTTGTTTTCAAATCGGGAATTTCTAGACTAATTAAAGCTAATGCCATAGATTATTATCGCCGTCTTAAAGAAGATATTGAATTAGAAGCTTATGCAACGTATTGTTTAGAATTTGTGGACAAATATACTAAAGAAAACGATCCTGATAGTGAAATTTACGATACTTTATTATTAGCGTTAAATTATTTACAGTTAGGATATGATCATAAATTAGTTTATTTATTATTTAATGCTTTTATTTTAAAAATAACCGGATCATCATTAGAAGTAGATGGCTGTGTTAATTGTGGTCGACAAGATTTGATCAGTGGTATTTCTATTTCTGGTGGTGGTTTTGTTTGTCAAAATTGCCTAAGTAAATATGATCGTCGTTTGAACGTGGATATTTTAAAGGGTTTTCGTTACATCAATAAATTTCCCCTGACAAAGATCGATCAGCTTCATTTATCATTTGAAGTAATCAAGGAATTAACTGAAATCATGGATATATTTATTGATGAATATACCGGAATTAATTTTAAAAGCCGTAAGTTTATTCGTCAATTAAGATTACTTGACTCGTAAGTTTTTGCGAGTCTTTTTACGTTATTTTTTAAACGTATACGCCAATTATCTATAATTTTCTTGAATTATCGATTATACTTAAATCAAAGAGAGGTGACTAAATGATGGTTTCTGTAGGAAAACCTAAATTAATTACAGCTTTAATTATGACAACCATAGTTATTAGTTGGGCATTGTTCTTATTTTTTTATAGTCCCATTATTTACATGAAGCAATTTTCTATCATTTTATTTCTTATTAGTATTTTTATTATTTTACCAGGTATTACGTATCCTCATTTGATTTGGAAAGTCGATGATAAAACCCTCCAGTATACTTATTATAAAAATCATTTAAATAAGATTATTGCTTTTTTTAATCAGTATTTATTGCATAAATCAGTTGACTATAATATTAAAATTAAACTAAGTGCGATTCAATATATAAAAGTGACTTATGTAGCAATGCCAAGAGCATTTTTGTGGGGAGTAGGCTATGATGTGCTGTTTAAGGTTAAAACTAGGGATAACAGTGTTTATGTTTTTAAAGCATTAGTTTTTGGTTACCAAAGAGATAATTTTAATCGAGTTGTTGAATTTATTAAAAGTAAGGGCATTTATTTTGTTGATGAATATGATATTTTAGAGCAGTTAAAAGTATCTCCTGAAAATATATGTTACTATTTAGAGAAAATTGATAAGGAGAAAAATAAATGATTTCAATATTTTTAAACACTGTTAGTGATACTGGTATTATTAAAGCTATGTTATCAAATTTCTTTAATTACCAACGAATTGCAACTAAAATTGAAACACTCGCTGATAAAAAGCAATATCATCAATATTATGATCTGTATTTTTTGAGGTAACTAAAATAGAAGATCTTAAAACAGTAGAAGCAATTGATCGTAATTTTAAATCGCTTATTTATGTAATAGGAAAAAAAGATTATCAGCTTATTGATAAATTAATTTGTTTAAAAATTGATTTGTTTCTTGATAAAGATAATCTTATAGATGATTTTAAGCGTAAAGAAAAAATCATTATTAATCAAATAAATGATTCTTTTAAAACGTATCAAATAATTCAAGGAACGATAAAGATTATTTTAAGGATTTCACAAATTATCTATATTGAGTCATTTAATCATCATATTGTTATTCATTGTAAGTCAGGTGAATTAATTGAAAGAAAACAATTATCTAAATTTATTAAAGATATTAATTCTGATAGTTTTATCCAAGTCCATAAATCTTTTGTTGTTAATAAGGAACATATTAAAATGGTTGAAAAAAAGCAGCTTGTTTTAACTGATGAAAAAATAATTCCTATCGGTAAAAAATATTCTAATATTGAAATTAGTATATAAAAACTATCCAGAGTAAAATCTGGATAGTTTTAGGATAAGAGTAAGTTTAAAAGCGAATCCTAAAAAGATCATTATTAGCGTTGATAACTTCAAACTGTTCTTGAGTGATGGTAAAGTGTTCAATAATATATTTAGTGATTGCTTCTTTAGAAAGTTTTGACCAGCCGCGATAACTAGTTTCACCATATTTTTGCCAATCACCAATTTCTTTTAAGTCGTGACAAGAAACTTTATTAATTAAATTAGTTTCTTTAAATCTGATAAAATAATCAAATTTGGTATCGCTAAGATCAGTTTTAAAGGTTGCCAAATAAGGTGCTGCTTTTTCTAAAAATTTGTTTTTCATAATTACCACTCCTCTATCTACTTATATTATAATATTAAATTATTTAAATTACAATAATTATATATATTAATTATTATGTTTTTAATTGACAGAATATGTCTTTTGGTAATATAGTTAGTATGCTAATAATTAGCATACTAACAAAGGAGAAACCATGAAAACACCACTATATATTTTATTATTTAAAACATTTCATGCTCAGCGGCGAAAGAATCGGGAAAATATGGATCAATATAATATGGCACCAGGACAGCCTAAAGTGCTTCGTTATATTGCCCAGTTTCCAGACTGTAAATTAAAAGATATTGCCAATGGCTGTGATTTAAAATCGGCTACGGTAAGTAAAACGTTAAATAATTTAGAGGAAAAGGGATTGCTTACTCGAAAAATTGATCCGCAAAATAAACGAGCTTATCAGCTTACAATGACTAAAGAGGGTAAAGAAGCTTTAAAAAAATGGGAAATTCATTGTCAGGAAGTAGAAAAAATTGCTTTAAAAGGATTTAGTGATGCGGAAAAAGAACAGTTTAGCGATTATTTTAAACGGATGTATTTTAATTTAACAGGGAAAAAGATTGAATAGGGGGCAAGATGATGATTAAACGATTATATCCTTTTATTAAACCATATCAAAAAACCTTTATTTTGGCTTGTTTAGCGATTATTGGGGAAACTGCTTTTGAATTAGTTATTCCGGTTTTAATGGCGGATATTATTGATATTGGGGTAGTTAATCAGGATCATGGTTATATTTTACTTAAAGGAATTGAAATGGCTATTTGTGCTTTGATTGCTTTAGCTTTAGGAATTGTATATGCTAGACTTACAGCTACTGCTGGCCAGGGGTTTGGAGCTAATTTAAGAAGAGCAGAATTTGTTAAGGTGCAGAATTTTTCGTTTAAAAACACTGATCATTTTTCAACTTCTTCATTAATTACTCGTTTAACTAATGATGTTACGATCGTTCAAAATGCTTTATGTAATGGTTTAAGACCATTAGTACGCTCACCAATCATGTTATTGATGGCATTGTTTTTTACTTTTTCAATCAATGCTAAATTAGCGTTGATCTTTATCGTAGTTACACCGATACTAGGAATTGGTTTATTGATCATTGTAAAAAAAGTAGGACCGCTATATCGTTTAATGCAATCAAGTATTGATTCATTAAATACAATTGTACAAGAAAACTTAAATGCAATCAGAGTTGTTAAAGCGTATGTACGGGAAGATTATGAAGAAAAAAAGTTTGAGAAAATTAATGAAAATTTAAAGGAAAATAGTGAACAGGCTTTTAAGACTTCAGTTTGGAATACACCGTTATTTCAATATTCAATGTATACTACTATTGTTTGTATTATATTTTTTGGTGGTCAAATGATTTTAGCCAAACAAATGCAAATTGGGGAGTTAACAGGATTTTTGAGTTATGTTCTACAAATTTTAAATTCATTGATGATG
>NZ_JAGHEW010000314.1 GCF_017889095.1 Thomasclavelia sp.
AGATTAGTGTAATCTACGACCTTTATTTAGAAAAATAACAAAAGGGATGTAAATTACTACATCCCTTTTCTATACATAAAACTCTTCCATTGTATTTAAACATAAACAAGCTAACTTACCACCTTTAAAACAGGCTCCACAATCAATGGCAATATAATTATTTTGATGAATTATTTCAGCTTTTCCAGCTAGTATTTCTGTTGGAGTATGACCAATAATCATAAAATGACGATCATCATTAAAATAAGGAATTTCTAAATCCGGTCGATTCCAGACAAAATCATCAATATCATAATCATCTAATGATTTACCTAAATTACCACCATCTATGCCAGCATGAACTAAAAGATAATATTTATCATTTATAAACACTTCTTCGTATGCTACAAATTCCATTAAATAATCAATGATGTCTTGTTGTTTGGTTCTTGGTAAAGTTTGAAATTCTTGAATAGTTTGATAAGCTCCATTATTAAACCAATCAGATAATTTAGCTAACTTTTCTTCATCTAATTCATTGATTGAAGCTTCCGTAATTTCTGTAGCTAACCATTTTAAACACTCAACGGCCATTAATTCATGATTACCAATTAATCCATAAACATTACTTCTAATCATCATATCTTGTAATATTTTAATCGAACCATCACCACGATCAATTACATCACCTAGCACATACAAAGTATCATTATCATTAAAATTAATCATTTCTAACATCTTTTTATATTTATCATACATCCCATGAATATCACTCATTACATAGATCATCTTAAAAACCTCCAATTACTATTATAAATGAATTAGAAAAAAATTGGCTTACTATTTGTAAACCAACTTAAATTAACATCACTAAGGTTCCTACAACAATAAAAACTAAACCACTAAAAGCTTTTTTAGATATTTTTTCACCAAAAACAAAATATGAGAAAATAACAGTTACCACAATACTTAATTTATCAATTGGTGTAATCAAACTAGCTGGTCCAATTTGTAAGGCACGATAGAAACATAACCACGATGATCCTGTTGCAATACCAGAAAGAGCAATAAAGAAAAATTCTTTCTTTGGAATATCGCTTATAGTTAGTTGTTTTCGCTCAACTAAAACAATTAACCAGGCCATTAATAAAACAATTGAAGTTCTAATTGCTGTCCCTAAATTACTTTCAATCTCACTAATTCCTATTTTCCCTAGAATCGTTGTTAAACTGGCAAAGATCACTGATAAAACAGCATAAATAAACCAGCTATTTTTATATGTAGTATTGGTATTTTCTCTTTTTTCCAACATTAAATAAGTTCCTGCTACGATCATTATCATTCCTGTCAGTTTATAAATAGTTACTGTTTCCTGAAAGAAAATAAATGATAAAATAATCGTTAAAACAATGCTTGTTTTATCAACTGCAACAACTTGATTAATGTTTCCTATTTGTAGAGCTTTAAAATAAAATAGCCAGGAAGCTCCTGTTGCTAGACCTGATAAAATCAAAAACAGTAACGTTGTTGGTGCAATGGAACTAATTTGATTAATTGAACCGGCAAGTAATGCCATTAACCAGGCAAAAAAGAAAACAACAATAGTTCTAAGAGCTGTCGCTAGATTAGAATCAGTTTTTTGAATTCCCATTTTAGCTAAAATCGCTGTAATCCCCGCAAAAAAAGCTGAACCAAAAGCATAAACTATCCACATATTCAAATCCCCCATAAATAGCCTATCTATATCATAGTACAACCATATTTTTTTACAATCATAAAAATATTAATTTTTTTATTAAAGCATGTTTATCATAAAAAAAGACGCTAGTCTTAACACCAAAACGTCTTTAACAATTTAATTTATAACATCTTTAATACTTTATCAATATCTACGTTATACACTTAGATTTTTTAATTTCTTTATAAGCGTATCCACCGTTAAAATTGATAAAATCATCAGTTGCTTTTGGACTTTGATAAACCATTTGACTACATTCTAACCATATCCTACTCATTCTACCCATTTTTATTGACAAGAATGGTTAGAATGAGTAGAATAGAAGACAACAAAACTGTTGTATTCCACTATAGAAAGTGGCAGTCGTAAATTTTGTGACTGCCATTTAGTGTATATACATATTTATCATTTCTAGACTATAAAATATTTTCATAAACATTCTAACACCTTATCAATATCTCCGTTAATACAAATAGATCTTTTTTGAATTTCTTTAGGAGCGTATGCATCGTTAAAATTGATACAGGCATAAGTTGCATTTGGATTTTGATAAGTCATTTGCCAAAACGGATATTTAATAATAGCTGGCGTATTATTGCCAACACCTAATTCTAAATATAAAATTTTAGAATTATGATGCTTATTGATAAAGTCTTGATAACGTTTCTTAGCCTGATACCAGTATTTATCTTGAACAAACGTCTGATCACAGCGTAAATTCATGGTCATGGGTTTATTGCAAATAGGACAGCGTGGAATCAAATCAGTAGGAATTTTTAAATTTTGTTGTTTTTTAACCATCTCTTTTACGATCTTTTCATTATCGTAGGTTTGCTGGTGACAAGGAACACTGCACTGCCATAAACCATAATCACCTTGAGTGTAAAATAACCGCTGTTTGTCAAAACCAGCTTGTTGAAACTGATGATCGACATTAGTAGTGATTACAAAATAATCTTTATTATTAATCACTTTAAATAACTTTTGATAAGTATTTTTTGGTGCTGATACATAACGATTATAATAAATATAACGTGACCAGTAAGCCCAATATTCTTCTAATGTTTCAAACGGATAAAAACCGGCACTATACATATCTTGAAAATGATATTTTTTAATAAAATCACCAAAATATTGTTCAAATCGTTTACCAGAATAAGTAAAACCAGCCGATGTAGATAATCCAGAACCCGCCCCAATAATGATTGCTTCACTAGTATTAATTGCCTCAATAAGCTGTTTGATTTTATCTTTCATTATAATCAACTCCTTTATTTATTGCCTGATATTTACAAACTTCCTGACATTTCCCACAGTGTAAACAGTGATTTTGTTTAATTGTAAAAGGTAAAGTAGTACTGTCGATACAATTTTGTGGACATGCTTGAAGGCATTTTAAACAGCCTTGACATTTTTCATTAATAAAATATTTAGTTACTTGATTTTTCTGGTGATAGGCAAAACTTTGGCGATAAATTGGTTTTTGACTTAAATCAAAATATTCACCAGTATATTTATCAATGACAAATACTTCTAAAACATCACGGGCTTGCTGATTGGGATAAATCTCTTTCATATATGGATTATTATCAAAAATAATTTTCAGTTTATCATTAGAAACTTTTCTTACCTCACCTTGTAAAGAAATTGCAATTGATGACATTGTATCTTTTCCTTTTAACCCTGTTAAAGCAATTTTAGGATTAGTAATTAATCGCTGATATAATGATTTACCTCGAGCTGTTAAAAAATATAAATAATGATCTTCAAGCAACATTAAATCCATCGCGCAAGTGTAAATATTACCTAACTGATCATTAGTAGCCATGATTACCGTATGGATATCTTGTTGTAATATTTTTAAAATCTGTTTTTCATCCATTTTTATTCCCCCATTTTACTAAAGGCAAACTGATCAATAAAAGCCATAATTATAAGTACTAAAGCGGCTAAAAAATAAATTGTCTGATAATTGAAATACTGAACAACATATCCCCAAATTATTGCTCCAATACCATAACCCAGATCAACACTGCAATAATAAATTGAAGCTGCAAAGGCAAATTGTGATGGCAAAACAGTTTGAATGATTCTAAAATTATAAATCGGATATAAAATACCGGTTGCTATTCCAAAAGGAATGGCAATTAAGTATAATTGTAATTTACTTTGAACAATTGCAATTGAAAATACTGATAAAGCTAAGATAATTGTTAAAATAAAACTTAGTTTACGCATTCCTAGGATTTTTAAAACTTTATGAGAAAAGAAACGGGAAACTAAAGTTGCCAAAGCAACGATCGTAAAAAACAAACCAATATTTCCTAACTCTAGCTTTTGGCCATAAGCAGCTAGAAAACTATTAACCGCTCCCTGGCTAAATACTGCTAAAAAGAAGATCGCCGCAATAATGATTCCTTTAAATGATGAAGATTTACCAGCTTGTTGTTTAGCAGCTAAGGTATTACTTTTTACAAGCAATGATAAAACAAAACTAATAGCTGTTATAATTAATAACACGATAAATAAAGCTAAGAAGTTATCATAGTTACTACCTAAGATCTCTAAAGCTAGTGTTGGCCCAATGGCATTCGCTATTGTATTAGCTGAAGCCGTAAATCCTACTCCTTCATTTAATCTTGATAAAGGAACATATTCATTACTAATTGCTGTAGCACAAGTTAAACTGATACCAAAACCAATACCATGTAGTGCCCGGCAAAGTAAAAATAAACCTATTTGTTTGACTAAACAATAACCAATTGCCGCAATTACAGTTATTAATAAACCCGCTACTAATAATTGTTTATTACTAAATCTTTCATTTAGTTTTTTAATAAATAATCGCGCGATTAAAGCGGCAATGGTAAAGACACTAATTAGATAACCACCGATAATATTCGAATCCGTCAATAATACCCCATAAATGGTCATTACTGAATTTAACAGGGCATAACCCATATTAACACCAAAAACTAATAATAATGAAAATAGATATTTTTTGCTCCATAATTGTTCTTTCATTGTATCACCTCATTGTAACTATTATTATTACATTAAAAGAATAACATCATTTAGTTGTAATGTCAATAGTTACAATAAAAAATGATACCAAAATAGTATCATTATAATAAATCTACAATTTAATTTTTAATTTCCTTAAATGATTTTATCATTTCTGGTTTATTACTATGTTTACCAATTATCTTTTCCATCCAGACCATATCATACCAGGTATTAAATTTATAGCCACAACGATGAAACTTACCAATCATTTGATAGCCTAAATGCTGGTGATAATCAATACTGTTAGTATTTAAATACTGATCTTCTTTAATTGGACTGGCAATACAGGCATACAAATTAGTAATTCCCTGATATGCTAAGATCTTTTCTAATGCATTATATAGTTTTTTTCCAATTCCTAATTTTTGACAACCTTTTTTTTACATAAATCGAAGTTTCTACTGACCAGTCATAAGCCTGACGATCTTTTAAACAACTGGCATAAACATAACCTACTACCACATTTCCATTTTTAGCAATTAAATAAGGATATTTTTCAATTATTTTTTCATAACGTTTAGTAAACTCTGTTAATGAAGGTGTCGTATATTCAAAGGTAATCGCGGTATTTTCAACATAATAACGATAAATCGCTAAAATTTCTGGTAGATCCTGATAAGTTGCCATTTCAATTTTAATCATAATATCAGCTCCTTATCTATTATTGTATGTAAAAAAGGTATTGCTTGCAATACCTTTATAATGCACCAACAATTGGATGAGGCTGATAACATTCCTCTAAATATTTAATTTCTTCTTTACTTAATTTAATCTTAATCGCTTCAGCAGCTTCTTCAACGTGTTTAAATTTAGAACCGCCAACGATTGGAATCACATTATCTTTATTTAATAGCCAGCTCATCGCAATTTTAGCTCGCGTAGTATTTTTTTGCTTTGCTAAATTTGCTACCCGGTCAATGATCAACTGGTCGATTGTAGCCGTAGCATCATATTTATCTTTAACACTCTGATCAAATTGACTCCGTAATGTCTTGCTTGATGCATCGTGACAAAGCCGACCACCGGCAAGTGGTGAATAAGGGGTTAGAGTAACTTGTAAATCGTTACATAAAGGAATCATTTCTCGTTCATCTTCACGATACAATAAATTATAGTGATTTTGCATCGTAATAAACTGATGCCAGCCATTTAGCTTAGCGATATATTGGGCTTTAGAAAATTGCCAGGCATACATAGCACTGGCCCCAATATAACGAATTTTACCCATTTTGATTAAATCATTCAATGCCTCCATTGTTTCTTCAATTGGTGTCTGATAATCAAAGCGATGAATAATATATAAATCAATATAATCTGTCTGTAGTCTTTTTAGAGAAGCTTCAACAGCATCGAAAATATGTTTTCTTGATAAACCCCGACCATTTAAATGATCATTTAGGGGATAAAATACTTTAGTTGCAATGACTACTTCATCACGATTAGCGTATTTTTTTAACGCTTTACCTAAAATCACTTCACTTTGACCATGACTATAAACATCAGCAGTGTCAAAGAAATTTATCCCTAAATCTAAAGCATGATGAATATACTCTATGCCTTCTTGTTCATTTAAATGCCAAGGATATTGATCAACTTCACCAAGTTCCATACAACCAAGAGCCAGTTTAGAAACTTCTAAGCCCGTATTTTTTAACCGAATATATTCCATAAATAACCTCTTATTTTTTAGTTAACACAAATGGTTCACCAGGTGCTAAAACTCTAATGCGCTCAGGGTTTACGATTCGATCTACTAGATCTTCAGGATTTCCATTAAATGGTGTCATTTCTGGTGCATCAACACTACCCCAATGAATACAGATTAAATCTGCATGAGGATAGGTATTAGCTAATTTAATTGCTCCTTCTAAAGTAATATGCCAGTCATTATCGGCAAAATCAAATAAAATTACATCAGGTTCATCCATGTGCAAATGTTTTTCTAATAATTTTGAATCACCAGGTAACCAGATTGTTCCATCCGGAGTATCGATCCAGTAACCGCAATAATCTTCTTCTTTCCAATAACGATAATTATATTTAGAAGAACCATTTTGCCAGTTATGACAAGCTGGAGTTAGTGTGATGTTTAAATCATTGATCTCAAATGTATCATTGATATCATGTCCCGTTCCTGGGATTCCTTCTTCATTCATCACCTTAGCAACATAATAAGGAGCATGATATGACTTACAAACTGGTAATAAATCTTTACATGTTGGTCGACTAAAGTGATCATTGTCAATATGGGTTACTAATAACCCATCTAAAGCAGGTACAACATTTGGTAAAATAGGCATTTCAATCAATAAGTCCATATCGAATCCTTCTAACAAAGGATCAATCATAATATTAGTACCACGACTATTAATTAAAATACTGGCACTAGCCATCCAGGTAATTTCGGTGTGCTCAATCGTTTTAAAAGCACTTTGATCCATTTTAATTGTTTTAGGGGCAACTGCCTGACCTTTTTCATTTTTCATTATCTTCATATTATATCTCCTTTTCTTTAACTATATTGTAACCTACTTTTTTAATAAAACAATTTACTAAAAAGAAAGAAAGTCAACAAATTGACTTTCTGTTAATATCGTCTACTTATATGGATTACCTTTAGTCTTGCCATCAGCAAATAATTTATCCATTCCAACTCCTCTTAAATCTGTAATCAATCGTGCCATCTCACTGCAGCTAGCTGGCATATCCGATAAAATCCAGGAAATAGACATTGAACTAGATGCGGTAGCATGATATTCCGTTGCAAAACGCAAAGCATCCGGCATTGGTTTATCTCCATATAATTTTTGATGAAAAGCGAGATCAAATTCTTTACAATGTTCAAAGATATAATCCTTTAAACAATTTTGTCCTTCCATCAATAAAGCTGGTTTCATAAAATAATGATATTCTTTCATATTTTCAAAAGTTTTTACCATTGAATCATAAAAACTAATTTTCTTACCTGGATCATCAAAATCAGGAATGATCTTATGTTGATAAATATACTGGATCAAATCATTTTTATCTAAAAAATGATTATAAAAAGTTTGTTTAGAAACATGAGCTGTTTGTAATAACTGTTTGATCGTAATTGATTCTAATGGATACTGTTTACATAACTGTAACAAGCTATCAGCTAATATTTCTTTTACATTCAATGCCATTTGTATCACCCTATTTAATTATATTATAAATAAGGATATTTCTCTACTATATTTTTATTGTAAAAAGCAGGTTTAATAACCTGCTAAGATTAATTATTTTGGGCCATGACCCCTACTAATTGATGCGGAACATACGGTTCTTCCAAGTATTCTTTTTCTTCATCACTTAAAACTAGATCAACGGCTTTAACAGCACCATCAAGATGATGTTTTTTAGTGGCTCCAACTACTGGCGCAGCTACTTTACTAAATAACCACGCTAATGATATTTCAGACATTGAAACACCTTTTTGACTAGCTAATTGTTCAACGCGATCAATAATGATACCATCCTGCTGTTTACTGGCATCATATTTTCCTTTGGCATAACTATCTTCTTCTAATCGTTTTGAAGATTCACCAGGATGTTTAGCTAATCTTCCAGAAGCTAATGCGCTATATGGTGTCATCGCAATATTTTCTTCTTTACAATATCTTGCCATTTCTCTTTCTTCTTCTCTAAAAATTAAATTATAATGTCCCTGGATAGAAATAAATGGCTGATAATTATGAGCCTTAGCAATCTCATTAGCTTTAGCCAATTGATAAGCATAACAGTTAGAAATACCAATATAACGAACTTTACCTTCTAAAATAAGTTCATTTAAAGCTGCTAAAATTTCTTCAATTGGGTTATGATAATCCCACATATGCAAAATATATAAATCAACATAATCCATTTGTAATCGATTTAAACTAGCTTCTAAACAATTATGAATATACTCTCTAGCAGTTATTCCCTGTTCTTTCATTTCTTTAGTCATTGGAGAAAATTTAGTGGCAATCACAACATCCTGACGATTAGCTAATTCTTTGATTGCTCTACCTAAATATTCTTCACTAGTACCGCCTTGATAAGCCATTGCTGTATCAAAAAAGTTAATTCCTAAATCTAAGGCATATTTAATTATTTCTTTTGACTGATCATAAGGTAAGGTCCAAGAATGCATTCCTTTACCAGCATCACCAAACCCCATACATCCTAAGCAAACTTTGGAAACTTTTAAATCACTATTACCTAACGTTACATATTTCATTTTAATTTTGCCTCCTTAAAATTGATGACGAATTACTTCTATTAAACTAAACTGGTGATCTTGATATTCATATACAAAAATACAACAATTTCC
>NZ_JAGHEW010000043.1 GCF_017889095.1 Thomasclavelia sp.
CTGTATACAAATATTCTGAAGCACTAATTACCAAAATTATTACACTTATTTTAAATGATAAAGACATCATTACTAAATTGAGAGAAAAATAAAAAAATAGCTAACCCCAGGAGCAAAGGCATCTCGACTTAAGTCTTATTGGTACAACCAGCCCAGCTTTATCCATCTCAAGTTAGCTTACTACTATTATATCCAAAAGTTTCTAAAAAGGAACCTTGTTTATATATTTTTATTAATCTGGAAAACACATACACTTTTAAATATTTATGAGGAACGGGAAAATGGAAACAATAACCTTAAATAAAACAAAAACATATACACAAACATTAACAATCTATATATTTATGGATGATTCAGGTAAATTAACAAACAAAGAAAAAGTATCCGTTTTTGCAGGTATTTCTTTTACTGAAAAATATGAAAAAGATAAATTCAACAGACAATACAAATCAATTTTAAATAATATTAAATGCAACTATTGCAGTTTGTCAAATGAAAAATGTCAAGGAACGAATTGTCCTGAAATAAAAAGCTTCAACATAAAAAATGCAGATAAGCGAAGATTAATAAACTTATGTAAACAGCATTTTACATACGCCGTTGTTATAAATAATCAAAAAACATATCCAAACATTCTTAATTCCAAAGCAAGCAGGGGAAGATATACTGACTATACTCAAAAAATGATTATAAAAAAAATAATATCTCAATACATTAGTAATGGTACTATTAATACCAGCCAGGACTTAAATTTAGTAATACGTATTGATCAACAATCAACAAAAAGCAATGGTTATTATTCATTGAAAGAAAGTATATATGAAGAACTGGCAAATGGAATATATAATTTTAATTACAATGTAAGACATAATCCCATTATCTTTGGAAAGCTTAATGTTGATGTTGAATATATGGACTCAAAAAAAGTATATTCCATCCAAGCTTCCGACATTATTGCCGGAAAAGTAAGAAGTACCGTTTTACATTCTAATAATGATAAAGAATTAAATCAAAAATTAGATTCATTTTTAAAATTAAAATTATTTTTGCCATGAAAAAAGTGGCATTAAGCCACTTCCTAAATGAGCTGACGTACTTACAGTACGCTTAATTACTATAATCAGACATCATTTATAGACCAGTCGAGGATTGATTACCTCCGGTAACTATATTATATAGTATATTTTTAAAATATCAAGTTTGTTAAAATAATTACTAAAATGTTTAAAACGTCATTAATACCCACAAATTCATTGTCATAAACCTGTATTTAACAAGCAACATAAAACATCAAATATTCTTTAACTATTAATTACCCTTTGCACTTCTTATTACATCAGTAATTCTTGAAACACCTTTATAGATAAATTCAGTTAAATAAATAACTACCAATCGTATAAATTTCATCTTTAATTAAATGGTAGATACTATCATTTATAAAATATATTTTTACGACCGATCAAAAAATAAATATTCACATGAGGAGAGAGGAAATTGAAACAAATAAAATTATTTCATGGAAACATATATATCTACAAAAATAATTATTCTGAAAATAACTTAGGTATATATATGTGTGATACAAATCTAAAAAATAAAGTTTGCATTATTCCCATAGACAAAAATGATAATAGCGGTAAAACATACAAAATAAATGCTTTGGATAAAGTCGCTTATCCTTTTAATTTTATTGAAATAAAGAGAACCGATATTATTAATGTACTGCGATTAAAAGGAAAGGTTTTTAAAATACAATATAATGAATTTGTAGAATTATCTGATTTACTATTAAATAAATTAGCTAAAAAAAACTTAGATACATATTCTAAATTCCAAGCAAAAAGACTATCTAATCCAAAACAGGATTATATTTTGACCGAAGATTACTATAAATATTTTACCTGGTTTGAACATAAATCTAATTTAGAATTCGATACATCTATAAATAGAAATCCAATTATTAAAAAATATAGCATCTATTACATAGAAATCGGTGAAAATATTGGAAGCGAATTACATAAAAGACGACCAGCCGTTATATTTAAAAGGTGTATATCAAGAAATCCTAATGACAGCAGTTACATTGTATTGCCAATTACTTCACAAGCAACTTCAGGTAAATACCCCTATAACACACCTATATTAGTAAATGGAAAAGTAAATTATGTTAGAACCAATGATGTTAGACGTGTAAGTATTAAACGTATTGCATGCCCTCTTTATAAATCCGGTACATCTAAGATTATAAAATTAAATACTGCGGAAATAAAAGCAGTTAATAAAAATTTTAAAAAATATTTCCTTGGTGAAGAATAAATTTTATAATTCAGTGTATATTTTAGAGTGTATACATGTTGACTTTTTAAAACCTTGTGCTAGAATACATGTATAACAAAGGCAATCCACCGATATACAGAGTGGTATTACTGGAGAATCTTCGAGAAGGCACTAATTTATTTAGTGTCTTTTCGCTTTTAAAAACAAAAAACATCTTACAACACAATGTCATTAAGTTAGGACTAAGGACATTAAAATTTAAAATTAAACCGTTAAGTTAAGGAATCAGCAAATAAATTTATAGGTTAAATTTGGTGCTGATTTTCCTTATAAATAAAGGAAAACAAACAATTTGTGAATAACTTTTTACCTGTTTTTTATTTTTTACCAAAACTCAAATTACTAAAGTAATTACTATAATATTTAAACCCTAACAAAACATCATTAATATCCACTAATTCATTGTCATAAGCCTGCATTTATCAAGCATCGTTAAACTACAAATATTTTTTAATTATCAATTGACCTTGGCACTTCTTGTTACATCAGCAATTTTTGAAACACCTTTATAGATAAATGCGGTCAAATAAATGACCATCAATCATATTAATTTCATTTTTAATTAAATGGTAGATAAACATATCAACCATCTACTTTATCTAGATAATAAGTCACAATCATTAACTTAATAATTGTTTTGCCTGTTCTTGAACCATTTTTTCTAATTGTTTTAAGCGTTTGTTTGGCAATTTATAATTTGATTTTTTATCAAAATGAAAATTTAAAATTTTTCTAACTTTTTCTTTTTGTCTATTTGTCATTAATGGTTTTACAAAATCAATGAATTGATCATAAGTAGCTGGCTGTCTTGTTTTAATATACTGACTTTCCTGATCAAAATCATTTTCCATTGTATAGCAAAGCAAAGATAAACCATTATCAAATATTGGAGCTGGTGCAATAATTTTATTAGTGTGATTATCAATCAATAGCCCAAAATTCCCAAAATGCCGATCTTCATTTAAAATAATAGCATCAAAGACAAGCATATCAACTAGTTCCTGATAAAAATCATCACCTAATTTTTTATAATAATCAATAACTGCAATAATACCTCCAGTTTTCACTAATCTACCAATAGCTATAAATGACAAATTTGGACTTGTAAAAAGTTCGCAAGTAGAACATAGTTTTCCTTTCCACTTAGACAATTGATATGGCACATAATGAAGTCCCATTGCTTTGGCAACTTGACTTGCATAAAATTCAGAATAAGGCTCTAAACCACCATTAGCAAATCCTTCTGTTCCGGATTTATAAAGCATAATTTTCCCTTTCATTCTACGCCAAGACTTTGCCAGCATCCCATCAGTTGTAAATTCTGCTGATAAACAAAAAGAAGTTTTTTTATAACTTCCATACCCAGTAAAAGCAATCGAAGCAATATTTGTATTAAATGAATTTGTGTAAAGATTTTTATCTTTAAACAAATCTTTACTATCTTTTTTTACTACCCAATAACAATCATTTAAGGATAAACCCTGGCAAATATCTATAATTCCTTTTGTATCTTTTTCATTCAATCCAAGTCGTGATAAAAAATTAGTTACATAAGCTCTATTTCTAGGTACTGTCCTATTTTTTAACCATCTTAGCAACGATTCATTTGTTAGTTTTAAATCTAGTGGCAATAAATATTTTTTATCTTCATTAACTGCATTAATCCTTACTTCTAATCCATTTATTGTATTTTCCATAGAAAAATACAATAAATCATGATCAAACTGTTTTAATATATAATCCATAGAAAGCACCACTCTTCAACATCATTCATTAATATATTACCTAATTCTTTAAATTTTATCCTACTTTAAAAATATACATCATGTCATTATTATAATATATTTTTAAAATATTTATTACTTTTCAAAATTCATTTTTTTAACTTAAATAATATTATAAATCATTAACCCAATCTAATTAATATCATTTAAATGAAAAGTAAAAAAGAATTAGATAATGATCTTATTATATAATTTACCAACTACAGTTTTAATTAAATCTCTTAAAGTCCTTATATATCTAGGAGAATGAAGAAATCTATGGTATAATGCATATATCCAATGATTAGCTGGTAAAAATATATAAAATCGTTGATTTGTCTAGAGTTTAGACTATTTTGATTTTATAAAAATGGCATATTTACTATGGTTTAACATCAACATTATATGTATTTAAATACGCTTAATATTTGCGTAAAATCCTTTGCAAAACTTGTTTAACATCAACATTATATGTATTTAAATTATGAATTTAACGATGTTGTATATCGGATCAATCACGTTTAACATCAACATTATATGTATTTGAATGCATCGAAGATTTTATAAACTCTGAACTGCTTACCTGTTTAACATCAACATTATATGTATTTAAATAACGCTGGAGTGATGCAGCTAAGTTAAGAGTAGTGTTTAACATCAACATTTATGTATTTAAATTAATCATTATTAAATTAATCATCTAAAATTGTACTACGAAAGCTATTATCATATTTAGAAACACCAGTACTATTATTGGTGATGACCATACCTTCATTGATAACGTAACGTTCAAAAAAATGCTTTATTTGAAATCACTGTTTATCAAAATTATACACACGATTCTTACAAAATATATTTTTATGACGATCTTATTAAAAAATAAACATTTATACGAAGAATGATGAGGGTGATTAAATTTAGAAAAATAATGAAAAAAATTAAATACTCTTTAAATATCTATAAAATACTATACGTTAAAAAAGTAATAATTTTATGAATAAACTAAATATCATTATTTTTAATAATGAATTTTACAAAAGATGTTGCCTTTTTGGTACTAGGGGCATAATATGGATGTGTACTTGCAAAAGGAGTACACAAATGTTAACAAAACCTTGGCAGTAACCGCCCGTTATAAGGGATTCGGCGACACCAAGGTTTTTTTATTTATTATAAAAGCAAAGTAGATCTTATGTATGGCAATAAAGTAAAACATAAATGCAATAAAAAGATATTAGACAAAAAGTAATAGAAAATAGAATTATAGATATTATCCAGGAATCTTTTTTAATGGTAAAGTTCTAAATGATATTATTGACGGTATAATAAATTATCAAGCTGAACATCAAAACAATAATAATTTAAAAGCATTAAAAAAATTAAAAGATGTTAATAAATTAATTGCAAATATTGTTAAAGCCATAAAAAACGGATTATTTAATGATGCTATGATAAACAAAATTAATGAACTTGAAAATGAAAAATATACTTGAAAAAAAGATAAAAACTGAAAAAATGAATGATGATATTTTAGAAAGAAATTTTATTGAATTTATCTTAAAAAAGATGCTAGATGAAAGTAAAAAATCAGAAACAAAAAAAGACTTGTAGAAACATTCATCTCAAAAGCCTTTTTGTTCGATGATAGTAAATTAGTCACCTTCAATTATCGTAAAAACGGACATCCTGCAACTCATGAAGAAGTTTTAGAAATTCTTCAGAAACTAGGTGTCGTCAAATCCCATTTGGTGGAGGTGAGGGGAATCGAACCCCTGTCCAAGCATAGTCCCTCCAAAGCGTCTACAGTTTAGCTCATTGAATAAATTTAGTTAGGCTACAATCAATGAGCAATTTTCCACCTAACGAGCTTATAAATTTTCGTAACAGTTATCTAAGCTCTAACTGTTCTTATCCTATTAGTTATGATACCAGCTAAATAATTATAGGCACATTAAATAGTGGCAGCTTTCATGTCTATGTCGACTAAGCGAAAGCGTAATTAGTTTGTCTGTTTCCAGTTATTTTTTGATTGCATTTAACGAATGCCTTCGACTGCAGCTAAGGTCAAACCATACCTGTCGAACCCAAAACACCCCCGTTAATAATTTTTTAACGCTCGCTGGATCTCACGTTTAGAATCTCTTTCTTTGATATCCTGGCGTTTATCATAAAGTTTTTTACCACGAGCAATAGCAATTTCTAACTTAACTTTACTGCCTACATTAAAGTATAACTTAGTTGGCACAACTGTCAAGCCACCTTCTTTTAATTTATTAGAAATTTTTAAAATTTCTTTACGATGTAACAACAATTTACGATTACGGCGTGGATCATGATTAAAACGATTGCCATGACTATAAGGAGAAATGTGCATGTTTTCAATAAAAGCCTCATTATTTTTAATTCTAATAAATGAATCTTTTAAATTAACATTACCTAAACGAACTGATTTAATTTCTGTACCCTTTAATTCAATTCCCGCTTCATAACTATCTAAAATAAAATAATCATGATACGCTTTTTTGTTATTAGAAATAATCTTCATTTCCATTCCTCCTTATCATATTAACGTCTTTTTCGTGATCGTCGTTTTCTATTTTGACGATGCTTATTAAAAAATTGCGGTTCTTCATGTCGCTTTTTAAAGCGATTATCTCTTTTTGAACGTTTTTTCTTGTCCTGATCACCCTGCTTATTTATTATAACAGTTTTTCGTGGCTTTTTGTTAGATTTCATACCAACAATTTCAAAATCTACACTCCGATCTTTTTTTGAAGCACTAGCCACCCGTACTTTGACTCGATCTGACATTTTAAATACTTTGCGATTTCTTTGACCAATATAACGCAAATTTCGTTCATCAAAGAAATAAAAATCATCTGTTAAATCAGTAACATGAACTAAACCATCAATTGTATTATCCAGTTCAACAAAGAAACCAAAATTAGTAATTGAAGAAATAGTTCCTTCAAATTCCTCACCTAAATGTTTCTCCATATATTCAGCCATTTTCATATCATCAACTTCACGTTCAATTTCAATGGCAACACGTTCTCTAAATGATGACTGTTCGGCAATTTCCATCATTAAATCCTGATAATAACGAATTGTCTTTTTATCTAATTGTTTGTCAAATAAGAAACGGTGAATCATTCGATGAACGATTAAATCTGGATAACGTCTAATTGGTGATGTGAAATGAGTATAAAATTCATCAGCTAAACCAAAATGGCCTAGACATTGTTCATCATAACGAGCTTTTTGCATACATCTTAATAATAATGTTGCAATAATGGTATGCTCTGGTGTTCCTTTACTAGCTTCAATGATCGTACTTAACTCACCAGGATAAATATTTTCTAGTGATCCTTTAATCGTATATCCCATCGTTTTTGCAATATTTACAAACTGCAATAATTTTTCTGGCTTAGGATTTTCATGAACCCGATAGATAAATGGTAATTCTAACCAGTAAAAATGCTGAGCTACCGTTTCATTAGCTAAAAGCATAAACTCTTCAATAATTTTTTCCGCTTCACCACGATTTCTAACAACGACATCTGTTGGATTACCACGATTATCAACTAATACTTTAGCTTCTTTAACATCAAAATCAATTGCTCCGCGATCAAAACGTTTTTTTCGTAAGATTTGTGCTAATTCAAACATTCTAAAAAATAAATCTTTGACATGACTATAACGAAGCTGTAAAGCCTGATTATTAGCTAAAATGTGATTAACATTGGTATAAGTCATCCGTTCAGTTGAATTGATAACTGAAGGAACGATTTCGTGATCAACCACATTTCCTTCTTGATCAATTTCCATAAAACAAGATATGGTCAAACGATCTTCATGAGGATTTAAAGAACAAATCCCATTAGATAATTTATGTGGTAACATCGGAATTACTCGATCAACTAAATATATTGATGTTCCCCGATTAAAAGCTTCTTTATCTAACGGTGAACCTTCGGTTACATAATAAGAAACATCTGCGATATGAACCCCTAAATAATAATGCCCATTATCAAGTTTTTTTAGCGAGATTGCATCATCAAGATCCTTGGCATCTTCGCCATCGATCGTAACAATAACTTCATTTCTTAGATCTAATCGATCACTAATATCAACGTCTTTGATCGTACTAGGAATATCACTGATTTGATCAAATACTTCCTGGGGGAAATCTACCCTAGTATCATGCTGGTAAACTACTGATAAAATATCAATCCCCGGATCATTACGGTGACCTAAGATCTTAATAATATCGCCTTTTAAAAACGGTTTATACGTTTTGATTTCAACCATGACTTTATGTCCTGGCATTGCTCCATGACTATGTGCCTGATCTACAAAAATCGGCTGATCAAATAACACATCATCAACATCCACATAAAAATCACGTTTAGCTTTTTTCACTTCACCGACAAAACGTGTTTGTCCACGATTAATAATTTTAACGATCTTTCCTTCAGGCGAATCTCCATCACTTTTTTTCGCCAGTTCAACTAAAACTGTATCCTGATTAAAAGCACCTTTTAAATCATTTTTACCGATAAAAATATCTTTTTCTAATCTATCTGTCTTAACAAAACCATAACCCCGTTTATTAAGACTAAGAACTCCAACATAGATATTTAATTGTTCAGGTAAATAATAATTATTATAATTATCTCTTACAACCAGTCCTTCATCTTCTAATTGATTCAATGTTTTAACCAGTTTTACAAACTGATCACTTTTTTGATGACCCAACTCTTTAGCTAACAAATCAACTGTGCGATAGATGTATTCAGGATCTTTCAACAACTCTAATATTTCATCTTTCATTCTTTCACCTCCTCATTTAAAATAAAAATAGGACCTTAGCCCTATTAATTATGACATTCTCAAAATGATTGCAATGATAAAAAATACAATTGCTAGTCCGGCTGTAACTCTTGTAAGTACTAGTTCTGCTCCACGCTCTTTTTGATGAGCAAATAAATTAGAACTTTGACCTGTTAACGCGTTAACAATACCGTCTGATTTACCACTTTGTAATAAACATAATATAATAAGTGCTATTGAAATAGCAACCATCAATCCATTTAAAATTGTTTCAAACATAATATGCCTCCTAAAAGATACTTTGATACATCGCTAGACCATAATAACATATTTTTTTTTAAAAAACAACGCTTTAAACACTTATCATATTGTTTATCGTAATTTTTTTTGTAAAACTGACACTTTTAAATTTTCATAACTAGACATAGCAATTTTTTCAAAACCTAAATATCGCCAAAAAGCTAGACCTGAATAATTGTGGTCAAGACATGCCAATTGAATAACTTCCTGATCTTGCCAATAATTTTCAATAAAATAATTAATGATCATTGTACCAATCTGTTTTCTTTGAAAACTTTCATCAACTAAAAATAATCCAATCCAGACATATTTATTATCATGAAGATATGAATAGCGATAACCAATTTGATAATCAATTACAGCAACCAGCTCATCTTGATAAAAAACTTTATTGATATAGTGATCATTTTCATCAAACCCTTCTGGTCCTTGCATATCTTTAAATAAATAATCTTTAGTTATTTTAACATTAATAAGTCGATAATACTTTTTTTGATTACAATGAAATAAATATAATTCCTGATCAATTTGCTTTACTCGTTTAATTTTAAGCATTGTCAACCCCAACTACATAAAAACGATCATTATCATATACTAAAACAATATTGGTACTGCTTGGTAAATTTTCATCTTCAATATTATATTCCATTGAAATCAAAACATTATAATACTCATTATTTTCCAATCCTTCAATTACTACTTTAGATGGTGAATATGAAATAATTTCATATTCAGTTACTTCTAAATCAGGATAAAGAGTTCGATTAACATAAAAAGATTTTAACGCAAAAGAATTAAACTCACTTTGTAAACTGGGATAAATATAATTAATCGCTCCTACTTGATTTTCTTCCTTGTTGGCTAAAGTAAAATAATCAACTGCAAAGTAAGAAGCTACTAATTGACACTCCTCACTAGTTAGATCACTTTGATAAGCCCGATCTAAACGATCATAGATATCATCTAATAACTCATTTGTTTCACTATTTACATACGGAGTTGGAACATATTTATCTGGTGTTTCAATTGTTTTATCTTGATAAAAATAAGCACTTGTTAAAACAATAACCGCAACTAAACAGGCAATAATTACTAACCGGTCTAAAATCGCTCTAGTTTTACTGCGGCGTTTACGATAAGCTTCTAAACGCTTAATTTTAGGTAAATTATCACTTTTTAAAAAGATATTAACGATTGTTAGAACCGGTTTATATTTACGACTAACCATATTAGTCATTTCAATAAATAATTCAAATATAAACATTAAAATAATAAACATCAATGTCCCTAGTGTAGGATCATAATAATATATGTATGATGTTAATGAAAACAAAAAAGTTACTCCATACAATACTAAAACACTTTTACGATGTCCTAATTTTAACTTAAACATCAAATTATGATGTAAATGAGCCCGATCAGCTTCACTAAACTTTTTATGATGAACCTTACGTCTTATTATCGCAATCAAAGTATCCATGATTGGCACCATCAAAACAACAATTGGTGCCCCTAATGTAAAAAACGTTGAAACATTATAGCCAAAGCCAAGTAATGAAATAACCGAAATCATAAAGCCAATATACAAAGCTCCACAATCACCTAAAAACACTTTAGCCGGATGAAAATTGTAAAACAAAAAGCCCATGATTGCTCCTGCCAATAATAATGATAGTGATGCAATATCGGTCCGTCCACTCGTTAATGAAGTCATGGAAATAGTAAACAAGACAATGATTGATATTCCCGATGATAATCCATCTAAGCCATCAATTAAATTAATCGCATTAGTAATTCCCACGATCCAGATTACAGTAATAAATCCAGCAACAACAGAAATCCACTTAGCCGGTAAAAAATCAAATCCTTTCAAATAAATATCACCATGAACGATTACAATCAAAGCCGCAATCAGTTCAACAATTAATTTAGTTTTCGGTGATAAATCATGAACATCATCTAATAACCCAACGAAAAAAACTAAAAAACTAGCAATTAAAATCGCATTAATTTGGGCATCAGTCTTTAAAAAAATCACTGCTCCAATTAAAGAACTAATATAAATTGCATAACCACCAATTCTAGGTACTTCAATAGTATGAACCGTTCGTTTATTTTTATGCGCTACAATTCCCAAAGCCCCACCAGCTTTCATGGCTAAAGGAACTAAGATTACAGAAATTATCATCGTTACAACAAACGACATGATTATACTTAGATTCATCTTTTTCACCTACCTATCTTTGTATATTATTAATTATTTTTCCCTAAAATACAAGACAAAATCATTAAATAGTTTTATAATAGTATTGTTAAGGAGGAAAACGAAATGCACAAATTAGGAATTTCTGTATACCCTGATAAATCACCAAAAGAAGAGGTATACGCTTACATGGAAAAAGCTGCTAAATTAGGGTTTAAAAGAATCTTTACCTGCTTTTTATCAATCCCTGAAGATAAGCGCGAAAGTTATCTAGTTGAATTTAAAGAATTCATGACCAAAGCTCACGAATTAGGATTTGAAGTAGCTGCGGATACTAATCCAGAAGTATTCAAATTAATTGGAGCAACGCCTGATAACTTAAAACCATTTGTAGATTTGGGATTAGATATCATTAGAATGGATGGAAATTTTGGGACACAAGGTGATATCCAGCTTACTCGTAATCCATACAATATTAAAATTGAATTCAATGCTAGTATGGATCCTGGAGTAGAATTATTAATCAAAAATGGTGGTAATCATGAACAAATTATCATGTGCCATAACTTCTTCCCAGAACGTTATACTGGATTAGATTTTGATTTATTCCAAGATCTTAATAGTTACTGGAAAGAATTAAACTTACACACTGCCGCTTTTGTATCAAGTAACAACAAAGATACAATTGGACCTTGGCAAGTATTCTGTGGTTTACCAACAGTAGAAATCATGCGTGGTTTACCAATTGACTTACAAGCTCGTTTAATGTTAGCTGCTGGTAATGTTGATGATATCTTAATTGGTAACTACCCAGCTACTGATGAAGAATTAGAAGCTTTATCTAAACTTAACTATCAGGCAATTGAAATCAAAGTTGATGAAGTACCAGAAATCACTGAAAATGAAAAAATGATCATGTATGAATTTGGACCACACTGGGATCGCTATGATCATTCTACTTTCATGTTAAGATCTAGTATGCCAAGAGTTAAATTTAAAGAAAAAGCAACAGTTCAAGATTCTGGTTTTTCAACTAATAAAACAGTTGTTGAAAAATCAATTCCACATCATGACTGTGGTAAAAAAGTATTCACTCGTGGTGACATTTTGATTGTTAATGATAATTTAGCTCATTATCGCGGTGAATTAGAAATTGTTTTAACTGAAATACCAAATGATGGTGAACGTAACTTAGTTGCCACAATTAAAGAAGAAGAAATGATGTTATTAGACTTTATTGTACCAGGTCATCATTTCGTTTTAAAATAAAACTTAAATAGAGATGGTCAGTCATCTCTATTTTTTTCACTAATATTATTACCAAAAACTCTAAGTATTTATCTTCAATAAAAAAGGGACAAAATAAATTTTGTCCACCAGGGTGATGATGCGTTTTATATGCAATTCGCCCTTTTTACTACTATAATTATATCAGGAGATGACTTTATGATTGATTTATCCGTTCCTTCTGA
>NZ_JAGHEW010000315.1 GCF_017889095.1 Thomasclavelia sp.
GAATCATTGCAACTCCAGCTCCCCAGTTATTAAAAGAAATGGATTTTAAATTAGGATTTACAACTTTTAATTGTAATATTAACGATTCAAATATTGATGTTCTTGCAAAAGAATATAATACCCCAATTGAAGTATATGAATATGCTGATTTCTTAAATGGTAGATTGATTTTTGCCCAAGAAGATGTAAAACAAATTTTACCAATTACTAATTCATTATTTGAAAGTGAAAATAACTTAGTTGTTAGTGCAATCAAAAAAAGTGAAGATGGTGAAGGATATATAATTCGTCTGTTTAATGGTAAAGATCATCAGGATATTGGTGATAAACTAGCTTTTAATTTTGATATAAGTGAAGCATATTATACTAATTTAAAGGAAGAAAAGATTGAAAAAATAGATGTTGTTGATAATAGTATAGTAATTAAACCGATATCACATTGTAAATTTATTACGATATTAATAAAATAATTATAATAAACCTATATAGAAAAATGCAACGTTTATGATTGTATAATTCTAATAGGTTTATTGTGCAATAGTCAAAAATAATAGTAAATAGTGGTTTTTTAAAAGAGCTAAGTTAATATAGTTTTAAATATAAATATGAAAATGCAGATAAATTGTTAGTAATGGTTTCTATGCAGCAATATCTTTATAAAATAATTATATCTAACCAATCTTAATCAGTATTGGTTAGATATTCAAATAATTCTTTTTTTATTTCGGTTTTCAGTTTATAAGTAAACTGGATAGCCGAATTTTTATTATCAGGAAGTTGCATGTTGATTGGATTACCGGTAATATTCATTTTTCCCATATAATAAAATTCTTTAGAAGTAGTATCGTTTTTATTTTTACGGACGAATAAATGAATTTGTAAATGATTTTCACTTTGATGATAAATTCTTTGGATTTCATCAGAGTTTATACTGCGATTTGGTTTTGAAAAACAAATCAGAGTACTATTATCAACAAAACGATGCTGATATTTACCGCCATGACTAGCATCATGGTCATGATTAATAAATACGGGCATGGTATTAGTTCTTTGATCATATTTATAACCGCCAATATTTAATGGAACAGCATTAACTTCCCAATTTAATAAACGACAGACATCTTCATAAGTATATTTTTGATATAAACAAAAATCAGTATCTTCATAATGATTAGCATAATGTTTTTGATAACGTGTAATAGCAAAATCAATTACTTCTAATAATTGGTGTTTAAATTCTTTGTCTTTTAGTAATTTAGCTAATTGCGGATGTAAATTTAGATCATCATCAATGAATTTAGCATCCTGGTAGGTGACTTTAGCACCACCAGTAGCAAATTGCTGTTTTAATTGATTAATGATGGTTAAGTAATTTACTTCTTGATAAGTGATATGATATTTTTCTTTTAATTGTTGTTTTAAAGTTAAAATAATGTTTTTAGTATTTTCAATACATAGCTTGATTGCAAGAATTTCATGAATTCGTTTACCGGCAGCTAATTTATTACTTACATATTCGAGATATTTTTCTTGTAATGGGTTGAATTTGACGGTATATTCGGGTTCGTATTTTTTTAGGAATTGATGATAGGAACCAAGGTTTTTATTTTGAAATATTCTTAATGGATCAATTGATTCATATTGGTCAAAATCACTTAAACTAGGTATTTTACCAAGTTTTTGTTTTAGTGACTGATAACTGTTTTTAATGATTTTTAAATCATTAAAATTAGTTTTATCAATAGCTTCATAAATTCGTTGCCGTGAAATTAAATCAAAGTTAATTGTTGAACAGCCGGAAATCATTAAATTACTTTCACTAATAAATCTTCTTAAAGAATCTTTGTTATAACTATAATCACCACTTAAAGCAATCGGAACCAAAAAGTTATTTTCATAATTACCAATAAAATCAATAATTACTACATAATCCTTAGTTGGATGTTTACGAAGACCTCTGCCTAACTGCTGGATAAAAATAATTGCAGATTGGCTAGGACGTAACATAACAACTTGATTAACTTTAGGAATATCAATTCCTTCATTGAAAATATCAACTGTAAAAATATAGTCAAGATCACCATTTTCTAACTTTTCAATCATTTTTTGTCTGGTTGTTTCACTATTATCGCCAGTTAAAGCAACAGTTCGATAACCACGTAAATTAAATAAGTTAGATAATGTTTTAGCTTCATCTTTACGTGAGCAAAAGATCAAGCCACAGACTTGATTTCCACAATAGCCATAAAGATTAATATATTTAATAATATGATCAACACGATCATTAGTAATTAGATTATTGAATTTACTTTTATCATTAATTAAATTACCATCAACATATAGATCACTAATTCCATAATAATGAAAAGGGCAAAGTAAATCAAATTCCATTGCCTGTTGCAGACGGATTTCATAAGCAATATTGTAATCAAACATCTTAAAGATATCAAAATCATCACTTCTTTCCGGGGTAGCTGACATTCCAAGCAGAAATTTTGGTTTAAAATAATCGATTAATTCTTGATAAGTTTTACTGCCAGAACGATGAACTTCATCAATGATAATATAATCAAAACTATCGGGTTTAAACATTTGGCGATATTCTTTTTTATGAATTGTTTGAATGGTTGCAAAAAGATAATCAGCATCTAGATCTTTAGTATTTCCGGTAAAAATTCCTAAACTATGATTTTTAATTATATTACTAAAAGAGTTTTTGGCTGCTAAAGCAATATTTTCACGATGAACAACAAATAACATTCTTTTAGGATTAGTGTTTTTGACATCAAGGGCACTTAAATAAGTTTTACCAGTTCCCGTAGCGGAAATTAGTAGGGCTTTATTTTGATGTTTTCTTAACTTAGCTAAATTATTTAATTCTTCTATTTGCATTTTATTAGGTTTAATTGATAATGGAACTTGTTTTTCATTTAGCTTTTGTAATTGATAGATTTGTTGATAAGATTTGATCCAGTTAACTGTTAGGGGAGTTGATTTATCCCATTGGAATTTAAATTCTAACAATGTATTATTAACTGTTTCATCATCATGATTTCCATGAACTA
>NZ_JAGHEW010000316.1 GCF_017889095.1 Thomasclavelia sp.
CTTTCACCGATAATTGCGGTTAAACAGTTGTTTTTTATCTGAAAATTTTGATTTTCAAATAACGTCTTTTGTTTATATCTGATTGTTAGGTTGTTAACTGTGATCATGATCAAAGACCTCCCAAATCATTGGTACGATAAATTGAGTCACTAATACTAGAATAATAGCGGTGATTATCATTTTTAAAGTTAATGGATAATAGATATTTTGAATTTTGGAAACCACATCTAAAATAAATTTTGTTAGAACAACTGAAAGGATAATTGAAATCAGTGTATCCAGTAAATATCCCTGAGCTTTGATCTTAACTAGCTGTCGTTTTTGGCTATAACCCAACTGATTTAACCAGCGGTTAAAAATATGTTCATTTTTGTTTTTTAGATAGTTGACAGCCATAATCAAAAAAGTTATTAAAACAATCAATATGATACTTATCAGTTTTAAAAAGTTTTTTGTTTCAATCAGAGAATTACCAAAAATATTATAGTCATTATATTTCCAATCAACTGTAAAGCCGAGTGCAGTTAATTTGTCAGCTGTACTTTCAACATTTTCAAGTTCATCAATTTTAATAATATAACCGTTAGGCTGCCATGGGGTATAGATCAGAGTTTCTGTTGCTTCGTCGATCGTACATGGACCATTTACGTTGTAATATTCCGTTTTAAACTCATTGCCTTTAGTGCTGTTGCAAAGGTCAATTAAAATTGTTTCCGAAATCAAAAAGGCATTGTCACCGCCAACGATATTATCCATTCCTGATTGATATATTCCGGCAACGGGTAAAGTCATCGTGACTTTTTTAGGAACTATGTCATTGCAGGGAATAAATAGATCATCATTTACCTGATCATCAGCCGATAAGGAAATATAAGTGCTGGTTAATCCAGAAAGATCATAGATTGGAGAACCGATATCAAAAGTCACAGTACTGTTTTTTAGATCATCTTCATTTAAATTATGGCTGGATACAAAATTTTTATGTAAATAAATTCCCTGATGATCATTATTTAAATAGGTAATCGATGGCTTGTTTTGTTTACTGTCACAGTTAAATGATTCAAAAATAATTGTATTATCGTCATCCTGGATATCATAGATTATTTTATCATTGTTTAGGATCTGAAGTTTTGGCGGAATATAGTCAATATCATTTATATTACTGGTATAGATATTTAAAATGATCTTAGGTGTTATTTTTTCAATATGGTCAACCTGACTAATCAAATCCAGTTCTTCATCAGTTATAGGAAAATTATAATTTGATGTATCAAAATCAGGAATCTGTTTATCAATTGCTTTATAAAGCAGTACTTCGTCTGATTCCAGCTTAGAAAGATTATCAAAATAGCTGTTAATAAACTCTTCGTTCATCCAGAAAGCAAAACAGCTAAAAGCAACCGATAAAGACAGCAGTAAATATTTTAAAGCGTTTTTAAATTTATGATGCTTTCTTATTTTGATAAACGGTTTAAACCATAAGATTTGATGTTTATCTAAATGTTTAGTTATTTCCGTCTGATTTTTTATTTTCGCTTTCTTTTCAACCAGTTTTTTATTTTCGATTTCATATAAATGTTCACTAGAAGATATCAGCCGATCATCATGGCTACTAATAATAATGATACATTCTTTTTTATAGTCATTTAAAATATCGATCATTGCCAGGCTTAACTGCTCATTTAAAGCAGCAGTAGGTTCATCAAGCAGCAAAATTTCACTTTGACAAAGGAGGGCATTTATTAAAGCTACTCTTAACTTTTCGCCTCCTGAAAGCTGACTAGGATATAAGTTTAAAGTTTTTTCCAGTTTTAAAGCTGTTATATAATGATCTAAGTTTTTAGATTTTTGATAGATTTGTTGCAACAGATGCCATTGATCTTTGATCTTTAAATCTTCTGGAAATAGGGGTTCTTGACTAATGTAATAAATTTTACCTATAAATTCGTTTTGATTTATAGCTGTAATTTTATTTTTTTGAAAATAATACTCACAAACACCAGAATATTTACTGCTAATAATATCTAATAAAGTACTTTTACCGCTGCCGCTTTTTCCGGCAATAACCGTCAACTCGTTTTTATTTGCATAAAAAGCAGTTTGATCAAAAATAGTTTCTAAGCCAAAGCTAAATGTTAAGTTTTTTAGTTCTAACATTTTTTCACCTCACTAAAAAATTTTTAAGTATTAGAATATTGATTTTTTATACTTAAATTGTCAAAGCAGTTGTAGGAAATAATATTTTTTATTCTTGGTAAATTAAAAGTTTATCTGGTATCTATTTTTAAGCATATTCATTAGCAATGAAAAAAATTTAAAAGCGAAGGATGAATTGAGTAAACAGGACATTCTTCACTGTATTAATTTAGAAATATAATACAATTTTCAATTGGTATAGCAATTAATTAACTAACAGTATAACTGTTTGTATTCATGTTATAATAATATGTTGCTGTTTTAGTACCTGTACTTATTGCTGACATGCTTGCATCACTTCTACGATAAAATTTATAACCC
>NZ_JAGHEW010000317.1 GCF_017889095.1 Thomasclavelia sp.
CTGCTAATTTACAACCAGTTCGATAAGCCGGATCGACCCCTAAAACCATCTTATCTTTAAGCGGTGCTTGCATTAATAATTTTTCTAAATTAATTGAAAATACTTTTAGCGCCTGCTCACTAGCTTTTTCCGTTAACTCATGACGAACTTCCCGTTCAATTGATGGTAAAAGTAATCGATTTAAACTATCTTCAACTGCTTTTAATAAGTATTCATTGGCATCACTGTTTCGATTTTTACTAACTCCGCGATTAATATACTGAATCAAAAAATCTTTATCCATGACAATATTAACCGTAATTACTTTTTCTTTTTCAGCGCGATTGATTGCCAAAATACGATGAGAAACGATACGATTAACGCGTTCATGAAAATCATAATACATTTCATAAACCTTATCTTCATCAGGATTTTTCTTTTTTACTTTAGTTTCGATCGTTCCCGATTTATACATAATATCTTTGACAAATTTACGATATTTAATATCATCACTAATAACTTCAGCAATAATATCTAAAGCCCCCTGAATTGCACTTTCAGTGTCTAATACTTGATCGTTTAAATACTTTTTAGCTTCTTTTTCAACATCACCTTTAGGCAAAGACATTAACCATTTACTAAATGGTTCTAATCCTTTGGCCTTAGCTTCAGTAGCTTTGGTTTTTCTTTTTTCTTTAAACGGACGATATAGATCTTCAACAATATTTAATTTTTCAGCTTTTAAAATATCTTTTTTCAATTGATCGTTCATCATTCCTTTTTCTTCGATCAACCGAATAACATCTTCTTTTCGTTTCGCTAAATTAACTTGATATTGATAATATTTATCAATTTCTCTAATTTGATCTTCATTTAAACCACCCGTTGCTTCCTTACGATAACGGGCAATAAATGGCACTGTATTACCTTGAGCTAATAACGATAATACCGCTTCAACTTGTTTTTTAGTTATTTCTAATTCTTTTGCTACAGCAATAATAATTTCTTCGTTCATATAATCTCCTTAAAAAACGTCTGACTATCTTATTTTACTGTAATTTTGAAAATTATCAACTATTAATATTGACTTGTCTTGTCATATTTTGATTGCAAATAATATTCTTCAATCGTATAAATGATATCATTGTAAATTTCTTCATTTAATAATTCTTTAGCTTTTTCAACATCTACAAAACAATAATCAGTATGTTCATTAGATAAACGGACATGGTCATTTTTAGGAATACATAAATAACCAATCCCAACAGTTTGATAATCGGTTCTAATTTTAGTAAACGTATAAGCTGGTTTGATAATAATAATATCTAAACCTGTTTCTTCTTTAAGCTCTCTAATTAATGCCTGATTAGGTGTTTCGCCATATTCCAAACCGCCACCAGGAAGTTCCCAATATCCTAGTCCATCAGTTGACGGTTTGACACGTTTTAATAATAAAATTTGCTTATCTAATACGACAATTCCTTTTACTGTTATATGAAATCTTACTTTTTCCATGGTTTTCCTCCTATTTATTATCTATATCATAGCACTAATATTACTAAAATTGTTTAAAAAATATTACTAATAGTGTTATAATTGTTGTTGAGGTGATTATAATGATAGATTTTAAATCTGAAGTATTGAAAATAAAAGATCAAATGCTCGAAGATATAAGAAATTTATGTGCTATTCCATCTATGCAAGATGATAATACTGTTGCTTTATTTGCTCCTTATGGCGCTGCTAATCGAAAAGCCTTAGATGCCATGTTGGAAATTGGACGACGTGATGGTTTTGAAGTCAAAGATGTTGATGGACATGCCGGTCATATTGATATTGGCAAAGGAGAAAAAACATTAGGAATTTTAGGTCATCTAGACGTTGTTCCAGTTAATGAAGTTGGTTGGGACAGTGACCCTTTTAATGTAATTATCAAAGATGATAAATTATATGGTCGTGGTGTTGCAGATGATAAAGGTCCTTTACTTGCAAGCTATTATGCCGCTAAAATTGTCAATTCAATGAATTTAGATACTGATATGAAAATTAGAGTAATTTTTGGTTGTAATGAAGAATTAGGCAGCAACTGTGTTAAATACTATTTCACTAAAATGCCTTATCCAACGATGGGATTTACTCCTGATGCCAACTTTCCAGTAGTCTATGGTGAAAAAGCTGGCTGCAGTTTTGAAATAACAGGCAACGTTGAAAAAAATGGCTTGATTTATTTATGTGCAGGAACTCGTCCAAATATTGTTCCAGAAACTTGTGAAGCAATCATCGAAGGTAATTACAAACAATATGTTGATTCTTATCAAAAGTTTTTAAGCAATAACAATTTAACTGGAACCATTGAAGAAGAAGGAAATCATACTAAATTAGTTTTAAAAGGAAAATCAGCTCATGCAAGTATGCCTGAAGAAGGAGTAAATGCGGTAGTTTATTTATGCAAATATCTTGCCAGTGTCGTTGATAATAAAATTGTCGATTTTGTTTTAGAGTATTTAGATGATTATCATGGTAAAAAATTAGGAATTGATTTTAATGGTTTGATGGGTCCATTAACAATGAATCTAGGGGTCATTTCTTATTGCAAAGAAAATTTAAAGATTACTTTAGATTTACGTTGCCCTCATGATATGGACTTTGATGATATGGTTAAAAAATTTGAAAATGCTTGCAGTAATTATCAATTAAATGAAACTCATGATATTGGTAAAGCGTTATATATTGATCCAAATTCAAAACTTGTTTCTAGTTTACATCAAGCTTATGTAGATGTTACTGGTGATCATGAAGCGAAACCACAAGCAATTGGTGGTGGCACATATGCTAAATCAATGCCTAACTGTGTTGCTTTTGGAGCAGAGTTTGCTGGAGAAGATAATTTAATTCATGGTAATAATGAAAATATTAAAATTGATTCTTTGCTTAAAGCAACTGAAATCTATTGTCATGCTATTTACAATTTAGTTACTGCTAAATAAAATTAAAAGACTGCATTAGGCAGTCTTTTAATTTCTTAGAAAATAAATGCTTGATCAGTTTACTTTAATATGGTGCCGGAGCCAAGAATCGAACTTGAATTTCATGATTACCATTCATGCGTTCTGCCATTGAACTACACCGGCATGGTGCAGACAGCGAGATTTGAACTCGCACGAGCTAGAGCCCACTACCCCCTCAAGATAGCGCGTATACCAGTTTCGCCATGTCTGCAAGCTGCAAATAGATTTTAACAAATAATTTTAAAAAAATAAAGACCAGAATGCAAATTCTAGTCTTTTTTTGCCATTTTTATTGATTCTAAATCATTCAAATCGTATGGTGTTTGTTGATAAACGTAATAATTTAACCAGTTACTAAATAATAGATACGCATGAGAGCGCCATTTAACTAATATTTCTTTGTTAATATCATTATCACGATAGTAATTTTTAGGCATCGTTGCATCTGGTGATATATTTAAATCACGACGATATTCTTTATCCAAAGTATCTGGATCATATTCAGGATGACCAGTTACAAAAAAACGTGATCCATCGGTTTCCGCGATCAAATAAACACCTGCATCCTGGCTTTGAGCTAAAATATCTAATGATGATACTTTATCAATATCTTTAGCTAATACAGTAGTGTATCTTGAATGCGGAGCATAAAACTGATAATCAAATCCCCGTAAAATTTTCCGTTTCATTTTATCAATATTAGTATGATGGAAATAAACACCGGTAAGTTTTTCTGGCAATTCGTATTTAGGAATTCCATAATAATGATATAATGCAGCCTGTGATGACCAGCAAATAAAAAACGAACTAAACACATGCGTCTTGGCCCATTCTAACAGTTCGACTAATTCTTGCCAATAATCAACTTCTTCAAACGGCAGCCTTTCCACTGGAGCGCCGGTTATGATCAACCCATCATATCTTTTTTCTTTGATATCATTAAAGGTCTTATAAAAAGCTAATAAATGCTCTTGTGAAGTATTTTTGGACTCATGGCTAGCCATATGGATCCAATCAACTTCGATTTGTAAAGGCGTATTTGAAAGCATCCTAAGCAACTGAGTTTCAGTAACCACTTTAGTAGGCATGATATTTAAAATCAATATTTGTAAAGGACGAATTTCTTGTGCTAATGCTCTATTTTCATCCATCACAAAGATATTTTCTTCTTTTAATATTTTACTAGCTGGTAAATCATTTGGTATTTTAATAGGCATAATCTAACCTCCCGACATATCTTTTAGTTTATCATATCTTTATTGATATTTTAAGACTAAAAAGCAATTAATTCGTTAAAAATTTGAATAATATAAGCATCACTCATTCCTGATAAATAATCAATAATACTTTTTATCAAAGCCTTATCATCATTAATAAAATCATAAATAACTTTATTTTGATACAATTCATTTCTATTAAAAGCAACCATATTACTATATTTTTCCAACCAATGGACATAACCGTTGATAGCATTAGGAAATTGTTCACGATCTTTATTTAACTCTTTAATTAAATTAGTATTTTGATCTTTTGACAATAAGCCATATTGATAATAAAAATCAAAGATTGAATTCAACATTAACCCTACATAATCACTATGGATCTTGACACGATTAATCTTATAAATGTTTTGATAATTGAATCTCATGATTGTTTTCATTATCTCAAAAGCATTTTTAGATAAAGCAATACCATCTTGAGGATTACTGTTATTACATACATCCTGAATAAAATAATTAACAATTGTTCCATTATTAATTGCATTAAACTGGTTTGCCGGATCAAAACTATTTAACGATGCTCGTAATACCTCTGCTTTATTTTCTTTTAAAATCTTTAGTCTTAAGGCATCTTCAATATCGCGGGCTAAATAGGCAATTTTATCAGCCATTTTTACTACACCGCCTTCCCAAGTATATGGAGCATATTGACCCGGTGTCTGGTAATCATTTAAATCAATTATTTCTTCACGCCGTTTAATTTTCATCTGATTCATTTCGCCACAATGAGAAATAATTCCATCACGAATCGCATAAGTAAGATTTAAATTATGACGAAAATGTTCATCATCTTCTAATGTTTCAATATCATCAATAAAATGTAAACTATTGCGCTCATGCCAAAATGATTTTAAACCATATTTTTTGGCAATTTCATTAATGATTGCTTCACCGCCATGACCAAATGGTGCATGACCTAAATCATGTCCTACTGCAATAGCCTTAGTTAATTCAGTATTTAAACCTAAATATCTTGCAATTGTATAACTAATTGATTCCACTAAATTTACATGTTCACTACGAGTGCAAACATGATCATCTTTGACTGCAAAAAATACTTGAGTTTTATGTTTTAAACGTCGATATGCCTGGCTAAAAATAATTCTTGTATAATCTCGTCCAAATTCAGTTCTCAAATCATTTGAACGCTGATAAATTGGTTCTTGTCTTTTTATTGCAACTAAATAATTAGGATTTCTTTCATCCATTGCTTCATTAATAAATAAATTTTTTGTCATATTTATACCCCCGCTTTGATTATATGCCCTTTATTAAATAATTACAAATAGCAACATATTATTTAAAGGACAAAAAACGGTTTTAAAAAAGGAAAGATCAATTATCTTTCCTTTTTTAGTTCATTATTAATATTTTTTAAAGTTCAACTGTTTCTTTAACTAAAGCAACTACTTCTTCCATTGTACAGCAGTTTAATGCTTTTTCCACTAATTTATCCATTTCAGCTTTAGAAATACCATTGATTAATTTTCTTTGTGCTAAAATTGAAGTAGCAGACATTGAGAATTCATCTAATCCTAAACCGATTAATAATGGTGCAGCAATAGCTTCTCCGGCCATTTCACCACACATACCAGCCCATTTACCTTCAGCATGTGCTGAATCAATAACATGTTTCAATAATCTTAAAATTGAAGGATTAAATGGCTGATATAAGTAACTTACACCAGATGACATTCTATCAGCAGCAAATGTATATTGTACTAAGTCATTTGTTCCTACAGAGAAGAAATCAACTTCTTTGGCAAATTGATCAGCTAATACAGCAGCGGCAGGAATTTCAATCATGATACCAACTTGGATTTCATCAGATACTTCGATTCCTTCAGCAACTAATTTATCTTTTTCTTCCATCAAGATACCTTTAGCTTTTCTAAATTCTTGTAAAGTAGCGATCATTGGGAACATAATTCTTAATTTTCCATATACTGATGCTCTAAGTAACGCTCTTAATTGAGTTCTGAAAATATCTTCTCTTTGGAAGCATAAACGAACAGCACGAACCCCTAAGAATGGATTCATTTCTTCTGGTAAAGGAAGAGCTTCGATTTTTTTATCTCCACCAATATCCAATGTTCTTACAACAACTGGTTTACCGTTCATTGATTCTAAAACTTCTTTATAAACTTCAAATTGTCTTTCTTCTGTTGGAAGATCAGCAGATTCCATATATAAGAATTCTGTTCTAAATAATCCAACACCTTCAGCACCATTATCATGAGCACCTGGTAAGTCACCAGCACCACCAATATTAGCTACTAATTCAACTTGATGTCCATCAGTTGTAATTGTTTTTTCGTTAACTAATTTTTTCAATTCTTCTTTTTCAGCAAGATATGCATCACGTTTTGCTTCATACGCTTTAACAGTTTCTTCATCAGGATTAATGATAACAACTCCATCAATACCATCAAGAGCAATCATATCACCATCTTGAACATCTTCTGTAATTGTTTTACAAGATACAACTGCAGGGATTTCTAAAGATCTAGCCATGATTGCAGAGTGAGAAGTTCTACCACCAATATTAGTTGCAAAACCTTTAACGTATGAATTTAATTGAGCAGTATCAGAAGGAGTTAAATCATCAGCTACAATAACAACTTCTTCATCAATTAAAGTTGGATTTGGTAAAGGTTTACCTAAAAAGTTGGCAAGTAAACGACGTGATACGTCTTTTACATCAGCAGCTCTTTCTTGGAAATATGCATCAGGAATGCTTTCAAACATTGCTGCCATTGTTGCAGCAACAGTTTCAATTGCTGCTCCACCATTTAGTTTTTCATCTTTAATTTTAGCTTCGATTTGTCCTTGGAATTCAGGATCTCCAAGCATTAAAGCATGAGCATCAAATACAGCAGCTTCATCATCTGATAAATTTTTTGCGGCAACTGATTTGATTGTTTCTAAATCTTTACCTGTTTGTTCTACTGCAGCCTTAAATTTTGCTACCTCTCCATCAACATCAGCAACAGTAGCTTGAGTAACTGTTAAATCTGGCATAACTAACTTATAGGCTTTTGCAATTGCAATACCGTTAGATGCTGCAATACCATTAATTTTTGTCATTAATATCTACCTCCATATTATATGAATAATTTTACCTTATTTCACCAAAAAAATAAAGCTTTATTAAAGCACTTTCAAGCAATTTATTCCATAAATAATCTAAGTTGTAAGAATTTGCAAAAATATGCAGTAAGCATTTACATATTTATTCGTATTTTATCAAAAAAATTAGAATCCATTAAATATAAAAATAATTCTACAACAATTAACTACTATCTTAGAGTCAAGTTAAGAAAAAACGATTATTTGTCACATCAATAAATAACTACTAAACTTTTTATTAAATATAAAATTTTATAATATTCATCATTAAAATAGCTAGTCGTATAATCAAAAAACACAATTAATAAATTTATCAATAATAACTTGAAGAAATTTTTTAAAAATAGTATCATATATGCGGAGGGACGTAAAATGAAATTAATTATTGTTGAAAACTATGAAGAAGCTAGCGTAGAAGCAGCTAAAATTATGTTGGATGTTGTAAAAAACAAGCCAAATGCTAATTTAGGATTAGCAACAGGATCTACACCAATTCGCTTATATGAATTGATGATTGAAGATCATAAGAAGAACGGGACTTCTTATAAAGACATTAAAACTTTTAACTTAGATGAATATTTTGGATTAGAACCTACTCATCCACAAAGTTATCATTATTTTATGGATAAGCATTTATTTAACTCAATTGATATTAATCCAGAAAATGTTCATGTTCCTAACGGGCATGGTGATATTCAAACAAGTTGTGATGATTACAACAAATTACTTGCGAACAATCCTTTAGATATTCAATTATTAGGTATTGGTTCAAATGGGCATATCGGTTTCAATGAACCTGGTACAGCATTTGATACAATCACTCATATGATTGAATTAAAGGAAAGTACTCGCCAAGATAACGCCAGATTATTCTTTAATGGTAATATTGATGAAGTACCTACACATGCTATCACAATGGGAATTGCTAATATTCTAGCCGCTAAAAAAATCCTTTTAATTGCATGTGGTGAAAATAAAGCTGCACCTGTTAAGGTTTTAGTAGAAGAAAACAAAACCATAGAAGTTCCAGCTAGTGCACTTCAAGATCATGAAGATGTTACAGTAATTGTTGACAAGGCAGCAGCTAGTCTACTAACTAAATAACTAAACGATAAAATCAAAACCGGGAAGTGATCCCGGTTTTTGTTATGAAAGCATCATGATCATAAATGAAAATATGCAGGATAAAATAAAAAAAGAAGAAGGACCGGCAGCGTGCTCTTTTCGCACCGCAGTACTATCTTCGCCGCTATGATGCTTAACTTCTGTGTTCGGAACGGGTACAGGTGTTTCCATCATGCCATTGCCACC
>NZ_JAGHEW010000318.1 GCF_017889095.1 Thomasclavelia sp.
AGATATTAAATTTATTTTAAATAAGTCTTTTTTATATATTTAATTGTTTCATCTAGATTACTATTAGCTAAATGTTCCAACATATCTTTTAAAATAGCATCCGTTTTTTCATTGATTACATAATAGTGATGTGTTTTTTGATAATAATCTAACGGTGCTTTAAAATCAAAATCATTACCACGATATACCATTGTTGCCGCAACTCGATCACAAAACATTTCAACTACGTATTTAATCGGCATTTCAATGGCAATAATACCATTATGAGTAAAATCGATCCAATATTCCCAGTGATGACGATTACGACCTTTATGATGCAACCAGGCACTACTATACCCTTTTTGTTCTCTTTCATTACTATTAGGTGACTTATAGCCTAAATAATATTTAGCTCCCGTTGAAAGTTCCATCCAGGAGTATTTTGATAAATCATGTAACAATCCTTGTTTATACAATCCAAATTTAAAACATAATTTCATGACATAATATTTATGCTTAGTAATCGTTTTTAAATGCTTAATTAGTTTCATTATCTTCACTTTCTTTTGCTTTAATTTCTTCGACATTATTTTCCTGATAACGGGTTGCGAAAATATCTTCTTGTTCATCAATTTCTACCACATCACTTAAATCAGGTAATTCGTCTAATGATGCTAGACCAAAAGCATCCATGAATTCATCAGTAACACCATATAAAATTGGCATCCCGGGACTATCTTCACGCCCTACTTCTTTGATTAGTGCTTTAGCAACCAATTTTCTAATCATCGCATCACAACCAACCCCACGAATATCTTCGACCCCTAAACGAGTAATCGGCTGATTATAAGCGATAATCGCTAATGTTTCTAAAGCGGCATTTGATAAATTAGCACTGCTTTGTTCAACCATTTTTTGATAATACATAAAATATTTTTCATTGGTCGCTAATTTATAACGTCCACCAAAATTAACTAATTTAATGCCTTTAAACATTTTATTTTCATATAATTCAATAAATTGATCCATTAGTAATGTTGCTTCTTTTTTACTTATTTCTAAAACACCAGCAATTTGTTTAATATCAATGCCATCATCACCAGCTAAAAACAACATTCCTTCAATTATATTTAAATAATCATTATCTTTCATTAAATTTTCCCTTCTATATAAATATCTTCAAATAATCCGTCCTGGATTATTTCTACTTCTTTATCTTTAGCTAATACTAAAATCGACATAAAGGTAACAATAAAATAACTCCGATCATGATGATCAAATAATTCATCAAATTTAACTTTTTTATTAACACGAGTTCTAAAGAAATCGCGAATTTGTGAAGTTCTTTCATCAATTGAAATTTCTTTTTTGGCAATATGTGTATCTAAAGGCTTTAATAATGCTTTTCGTGCAAACATTTTTTGCATTGCTTTCATTAAATCATATACTTCTAAACCTTGAGGGATCATCGTACTGGTATCAATGACATATTCATCCATTGATTCACCAGGTTTAATGATCATGGTTTGACGATGTTCATATTTTTCACGAATTTCATCTAATACATCTTTATAGCGTTTATATTCGATCAAACGTTTGATCAATGTTTCTCTTGGATCTTCCTGGTATTCATCATTGATATCTACTTTTTCTTTAGGAATCAATAATTTACTTTTCATTTCCACTAAATCAGCAGCCATTACTAAATATTCTGACATTTCTTCTAATTTTGAAGGATCCATAGCATGGATATATTGTAAATATTGATCAGCAATAACTGATAGTTCTAATGTTTCGAGATCCATCTCTTTTTCTTTGATCAAATGTAATAATAAATCCAACGGTCCTTGAAAATCTTCGATAATTACTTGATATTCCATCTAGCCACCTCCTTTAGTAGTTGTTATTATAACACAGAATCAAAAGCATTAGAAGAATTCTTTTTACCTCAAAAAAACTGCAACTAAGTTACAGTTTTAGAGCCTTTTTTGGTTTTTGGTTTACGGATAATAAAATTCCATAAAGCTTTACCATTAAAAGGATATAATGGATATAAATAAGAAACACCAAAAGGTTTGATCGTAATTAAATAACCAATTAAAACTAGATGAAAGATAATAAAGCCAAACCAGTTAAATAAACCACAAAAAATAATCAAAAAGATTTTAATATACTTATTAGTTAATGACAACTCATAATTAGGAGTTGCAAAACCACCAACATCACCAATGGCACAAAATAACAAAATCTCTTCACTAAAAAAACCTAAATCAATCGCAAATTGTCCTAGTAATACCGCCGCAATCATTCCCATTGCATTTGACAGGGAAGTTGGGGTATGAATCGTCGCAATTCTAAGTAACTCAATTGCCAGTTCAACTAACAATACCTGGCCTAAAAAGATCATTTCTAAATCAGGATTAGCTAATAATAACCACAATGGTACTAAATAAATTGAAATGAGTACCGCACTGCAGCGAATTAAACGAATGAAAGTACCAATAATTGGCGTCTGACGATGTTCTTCAACATGTTCTAAGATTTCAAAAATAGTTGTTGGTAACATCATTACTGATGATGAAGTATCACAAATAATCGCAATTCTCCCATGCAAAATATGGGTAGCGACTACATCCGGCCGTTCACTATAACGAACTAAGGGAAAAGGATTATAGCCTTGATCTAAGATCATTTCTTCGACCGCACGATCAGACATGACTAAATCC
>NZ_JAGHEW010000044.1 GCF_017889095.1 Thomasclavelia sp.
GAACTTTAAAAGTCGAGAAATCGACTATTTTTATTTGAAATACAGCTTTTTGAATAGTTAAAAAAGTGGAAAGCTTTAACACTTTCCACAATCACGGTGATATTGTTCGACCAAGTTATTTTTTTCATGACAATTTGCCCCACAAAAGCCGCAATCACCACCACAAGATGATTTGCCATCAAGTTTATCTTTATGAATTGATCTAATTGCCAGTATTACTAATATTAAAATTATCCCAGCTACAACAATTGTTCCTAAATTTTCAAATAACCAAGTCATTACATTCACCTCTTTATTTTTGAGTTACTGTTTTATTTAAATCAATATCTAATTTTTTACTTTCATTATATGGTCTTACTAATAAATAAACAAATCCAGCTACAAGTACTACTGCAATAATTGTACCGATACCAAATGTTCCATAAATAATCGCACTGCCAATTTGATATACACTAAAGGCTACTACATAAGCAAAGATTGTTTGATATAAAATTGCAAAGACAGTCCAGCTGCCATTATTCATTTCTCGTTTAATTGCACCAATAGCAGCAAAACATGGTGCACATAATAAGTTAAAGATCAAGAATGAATAAGCCGCAATCTGAGTATAAGTAGTAGCTAAAGTACCCCAAATCTCTACACCGTCTTCGGCAACTTCAGCAAATCCAAATAAGATACCAAATGTTCCAACAACATTTTCTTTAGCCACTAATCCAGTAATAGCAGCCACCGCAGCTTTCCAATCACCCCATCCAAGTGGCGCAAAAATCCAAGAAACCGCATTACCAATCATCGCAAGAATACTATGATCTAATTGAGTATCTTCTAACATTGTAAACTGTCCATCGACAAAGCCAAAGTAAGAAGTAAACCAAATCACGATTGTTGAAAGTAAAATGATTGTACCAGCTTTTTTGATAAAAGACCAGCCTCTTTCCCACATACTTCTTAAAACATTTGAAATTGTTGGCATATGATAAGCCGGTAATTCCATTACAAATGGTGCTGGATCACCAGCAAACCGTTTTGTTTTCTTTAAAATGATTCCTGAAGTAATGATCGCTGCAATTCCCACAAAATAAGCACTAGGTGCCACCCATGATGCTCCATCGAATAATGCTCCAGCAATTAAAGCAATAATTGGTAATTTAGCACCACAAGGAATAAATGTAGTTGTCATGATCGTCATTTTACGATCTCGGTCATTTTCAATTGTTCTTGAAGCCATAACCCCAGGAACGCCACAACCAGTACCAATCAACATTGGAATAAATGATTTTCCTGATAATCCGAATTTTCTAAAAATACGGTCCATAATAAAAGCAACCCGAGCCATATAACCACAAGATTCTAGAATCGCTAAAAAGAAGAATAAAACAAACATTTGTGGAACAAATCCTAAAACAGCCCCTACTCCAGCAACGATTCCATCAAGAATTAAACCATTTAACCAGCCAGCCGTACCTAAAGTATTCAATAAACTTTCAACTAATGAAGGAACACTTGGAATCGCCATTCCAAATAATGACCAGCCTTCACCAAAGACACCATCATTAGCCCAAGTTGTTGCTACATCACCAACCGTACTTACAGATACATAATAAACGACATACATAACTGCAGCAAAGATCGGTAAGGCTAAAAAACGGTTTGTAACAATGCGGTCGATCTTATCAGAAACAGTTAATTGTTCTTTACTATTTTTTTGATAACAGTCACTAATAATTGAAGTGATATATTTATACCGTTCATTAGTAATGATACTTTCAGCATCATCATCTAATTTTTCTTCTAAGTCACTGATGATTTTTTCAACATCAGGAACATGATTCATTAATGCTGAGATTTTATCATCGCGTTCAAATAATTTAATTGCGTAAAAACGTTTTTGATCATCAGCAATTTCACTGCTAATCATATCTTCAATTACATCTAATTGCTCTTCAACTTCTTTATCAAAGTGATGTACTGGTGGATTAGAATGATTTGCTTTAGCTAAAGCAACTGCTTCATTAGCTGCTTCTTTGATTCCAGTACCTTTTAAAGCAGAAATTTCAACCACTTTACATCCCAATTTTTTTGATAACATCTTAGTATCAATTTTATCATTGTTTTTAGCTACAATATCCATCATATTTATAGCCATAACTACTGGAATTCCTAATTCCATTATTTGTGTCGTTAAATATAAATTTCTTTCCAAGTTAGTTCCATCAACAATGTTAATAATTGCATCAGGACATTCCTGAATCAAATAATTACGTGCAACTACTTCTTCTAATGTATATGGTGATAAAGAATAAATTCCTGGTAAATCCATTAATTTTACATCTTTATGACCTTTTAATTTACCTTCTTTTTTTTCGACAGTTACCCCAGGCCAGTTTCCAACAAATTGATTAGAACCTGTCAATGCGTTAAATAATGTTGTTTTACCACTATTAGGGTTTCCTGCTAGTGCAATTGTAATTGACATCGTCTATATACCCTCCTATATTACTTTACTTCAATCATTGCAGCATCCGCTTTACGAATAGATAATTCATATCCCCGTACTTTTACTTCAATCGGATCACCAAGTGGTGCTACTTTACGAACAAGCACGTCAGTATTTTTAGTAATCCCCATATCCATAATTCTACGTTTTACTGCACCATCACCATGTAGTTTTACAACTGTTGCAGTCTCTCCTTTTTTTACATCTTTTAAAGTTTTCAATTAATTTTACCCCCTTTTAAACCATGATCTTATTTGCCATTTCCTTAGAAATAGCAATCCGTGATTCTTTAATTTTAGTAATTAAATTACCCTGATTCTTACTAACAACAGTAACCGGTGTACCAACGGTAAAACCTAGTGATTCTAAAAACAGCTTTACTTCCTGCTTTCCACCAATCCGTTTTATTGTTTGTTTGTCTCCAATTGAAACCATTGTTAAAGGCATCATTATCACTTCCTCACTCTTTTCTGTTAGCCTCATCTAACTAAGAATATGTTATACCCATCTAACTTAAATGTCAATACTTCTAAAGCAAAAAGTTAAACAAAACTAACTACAAACAATAAAACTAATAAGTAAAGCCACTTAAAAAGTATTTCTATACTAATATATTCATTTACAAATTAAACTATCCTACAATTCACCTATTAATAAATAACAAAATTCTAAATACCAACTCAACCTATTATTACAAAAAAATAGTGCGAAAAGCCCGCTCCTTTAGGTGTGGGATGGATAGCACAAGATTTTTATAAAAAATCGTGTATGTTCACTTTTATTTTATACACACATTGATGTATAATAATTATATGAAAAGTGAATATAGACATACAAATACAACTGTATCTTTGATAAATTATCATTTTGTATTTTGTCCTAGATACAGACGAAAAATTTTTCTGATACCTAATGTAGAAAAACGATTTAAAGAATTGGTCAAATTAAAATGTAAGGAGTCGAAAATAGAAATTATTGCGATTGAATGCGACAAAGACCATACTCATATGTTCTTAAATTGTTTACCCACACAAAGTCCATCAGATATTATGCGACAGATAAAAGGATATACAAGTAAAATTCTTAGAAAAGAATTTATTGAATTATCAAAAATGCCTAGTTTATGGACAAGAAATTATTTTGTTTCAACTGCGGGTAATGTATCTAGCGAAACTGTTAAGGAGTATGTAGAAAACCAAAAGAAACGATATTAAAAAGGGAAGATACTATTAGAAAGATGGTGAATACAATGGCAAATTTTATTCTTCAGTTTCCTCTTAAAACAGAAAAATATCAGGAAGATATCTTAGATAAACGTTTTGAGATTGGCAGACAGATTTATAATTCTTTGGTAACAGTAACACAAAAGCATTATAAAGAAATGATTAAAAC
>NZ_JAGHEW010000319.1 GCF_017889095.1 Thomasclavelia sp.
CTGCTCCTAAAGCATAACTAGAACCAAATAAGAAAGCACCAATTAATAAAAGATAAATATTGCTGTTACCAATTATTAATAATACGATTCCAATCATTACTGCAAAAATCATCATTACAGTTGCTTTCATAGCCCCTAGCCAGTCACTTAAGGCACCAATGACTAATTTAAATACTACATTACCAATCATTCCGGCCGATAATAATAAAGCACTTAATGAACTGCTGTAACCAAGCGATTTACCATAACCAGGGAAATGTTGTGTGAAGCTGGTGATACAGCTGCAAAATAAACTAAAGATAAAGAAACAAATAAAAGCAATGGTAATAAAACGGAAATTTAAAGTAGTTTTAGTTTGTGTAATATTCTTTTCAACATAACCATAAGGTAAATAACCATCATCACGAGGATCTAAATGAAAAGGATAAATGATTGCAGGTAAACATAGACATAAAATGACACCGGCTTTAATTAAATAACCAGTTTGCCAACCCAAGGTTTCAATGAAATGTGATAAAATGGGAGAACAAATCGAACCTGCTAAGCCACTAAAACCAAAAACAATACTTGTTACTAAACCATGATTTTTTTCAAACCATTGATTAATAATCAAAGTCAATGGAACGATTGAAAAGAAACTGGTAGCTAAACCGCGAATAGCTCCAAGTAGATAAAACATTGGTATTGATTTAGCCAACGCCATAGCGCCAGTAGCTAAAACAGCAGCCATAACACTAATAGTTAGAATTAGTTTATATGAAAACTTTTCCATTAGTTTAGGAATAAAGAAAGCACTAATTGCAGTGACTAATGAAAAAATAGTCATGTGCATTGAAAAAGAGCCTCTTAAAATATTTAAACTATCAGATACGGGTGTATAAAATACCCCGGAAGAATTAATCGAGATACCAATTGATGATGCCGCTAAACCGCAACATACTAAAGCAACTAAAATATGTTTTTTACTTTTATTGACCATGTTATATCCTCCTATATTTTTATCATATCATAGATATTTAAATATGTTTAATACTTATTATGTATTTTAAATAATGCTTGTTAGGCATTTTTCTAATAATAAAAAAGCGTAATGAATTAGAGAACTAATTCATTAACGCATTTATTTAGAAATAATTTCTACTCCGGTTTCAGTGACTAATAAAGTATGTTCCCATTGCGCTGATAAAGAACCATCTTCAGTATAAACTGTCCATTCATCATCACTATCAACGAAAACATCACGTTTACCTAAATTCAACATCGGTTCAATTGTAAATACCATGCCAGGAACAATTGTTACCGTTTTTTCATTCGGTTCAAAATGGAAGACATAAGGATTTTCATGAATTGCTAATCCCACCCCATGTCCACAGAATTCTTGAACTACACTATAATTATTAGCTTTGGCAAAAGTTTCAATTGCTTTACCAATATCGCCAATACAGCTTTGATATGGAACAATCGAAGCAATTCCTAATTCTAAGGCTTTTTTGGTATCTAAAACTAATTTTTTCGCTTCCTCACTTACATTACCAATCATAAACATTCTTGAAGCATCGGCATAATAGCCATCAAGCATTGTAGTCGCATCAACATTAACGATATCACCATCTTTTAAGATAACATCTTCACTAGGAATACCATGACAAACAACATCATTGATCGATACACATATATGTTTAGGAAAGCCCATATATTGATAATCGGCACAAGTAGCATGATATTTGGCAGTATATTCTTTAGCCATGATATCGATTTCTTCAGTTGACATTCCAGCGTGGATATGTTCTTCGATATAATCTAGTAAACCGGAGTTAACGATAGCAGCTTTACGAATTCCTTCGATTTGGACTTCGTTTTTAATCATTTTATGAGTTGGGATCTTTTTACCGGCTAGTTTTAATGCATTTAATTTTTCATCAAATTGAAGATGACATTTTTTATATTTTTTTTCACTCCCGCACCAGCAAGGATCATTTCGATTTAATTTCATATTTTACCTTCTTTCCTTTTTTAGTATATCACGTTTAGCTTAAAATACAATTAGTCTAAACTAACTTTTTGAGTGAGATATACAATAATAAGGAATAATTAAGGCAAAAACAGCTTTTTAGTATTAAAAATGTATTGTTATAGATTGTCTGACTAATAGAAATAAAATTAGAAATGATAAATATGATTGTAACTGATCTTGTCATAATTAAGGAGTATTATACTAATTGGCTGTTTTTATTACGATTTCATTATAAAAGAGGGATAATAATGATGTCAATGAATTAGAAATTCAATGAAATTATCACTTTAAGCTAAAAGCTTTGATCAAATTAGCTTTTTGTTGGTGGGTTAACTGTTTGATGGCATATTCACGTTTCAAAGCACTGCTTTTATCTTCATAAACTTCATAATAAACTAATTCTACAGGTCCTTTTGCTCGAGTATATTTAGCACCTTTACCAATATTATGAAAATGAATCCGTTTCTTTAAATCAGTTGTCCAGCCAGTATAGTAGCTATCATCTTGACATTTTACGATATAGACATAATGTTTTTTCATTTTCTCACCGTATTAATTATAGCAGTAAAATTGATTTTTTTGATGACTAAATGAACATTTTAGTTTAAGATATCCAAGAGAGGTGTTATTGTGGTTGATTTTAATAATTTAATAGATTTACAAATAGAGATTTTTATTTTAATTTTTATTGGCTATATTCTTAGAAAACTAAATATTATTTCTAAAGAAAATCGTAAAAGTGTTACGGATTTAGTAATTGATATTATTTTACCAGCGAATATTATTTGTTCATTTATGATTGAAATGAATCAAGAAATCATTATTAGCGGTTTAACGATTTTAATTGTTTCTATAGTTATTCAATTAGCTTGCCAGTTTTTAGGAAAATATTTTTTCAACAAAGCCACTGCAAGACAACAAAGCGTATTACAATATGGAACCATTTGTTCCAATGCCGGCTTTATGGGATCACCATTAATCCAGGGCCTATATGGTTTAGATGGCTTATTATTTGCTTCAATATACTTAATTCCCCAGCGAATTGTAATGTGGTCAGGAGGAGTAGCTTGTTTTAGCGATGCTAAGGGAAAAGATGTTATTAAAAAAGTTATTACTCATCCTTGCATTGTAGCAGTATTTATTGGAATGGTGTTAATGATTAGCCAGGTTCAATTGCCAAATTTTATAACGGTATCAATTCAATCATTAAGTAACTGCACTATGGCACTATCAATGATTGTTATTGGGGGAATATTAGCAGAAATAAGATTTAAAGATGTTTTAAATAAGCTAACGATTTATTATAGTGTGATTCGCTTATTAGTGATTCCTATTTTAGTTTTAATTCCCTGTGTTTTATTATCATTACCACCACTAGTTACAGCCGTAGCTACTGTTTTAGCGGGAATGCCAGCTGGTAGTACCACGGCTATCTTGGCTGAAAAATATCAAGGTGATGCCAAACTGGCAGTTGAAATTGTTTTTTTATCAACCGCCTTATCACTTTTTACGATTCCCGTTTTATGTATTGTTATAAATATGATGGTTTAAAAAAGAGAGATTTCAGATCAAAATCTCTCTTTAAACATATTAATGGATCAATAACTTATCCAAATCATCAGGTCCATTGATTTGTTCAATATTAGCTAAAGCATTTAACATCATTTCATAACTGCTCTTATTTACTGTTTCTGTAATCTTTTCTGTTATCTCCATTTTCTTTGATAACATCATTAACAGTATTTC
>NZ_JAGHEW010000045.1 GCF_017889095.1 Thomasclavelia sp.
ATTAGATAAAATTTAGCTTATCATAAATAATCATTAGACAAATAAACAGATATAAAAAAATGGCCGTTCTAATTTTAGAACAGCCATTTTTATTACTCTTACACCCACTATCATCCTTATCCAAGACTGCTTGATTTACCCTATATCAGTTTCAAACTTTAAAATACATTAAAATTTCTTCTAAAAAGTCAAACAATACTATAATATTTTTCAACTATAATAAAAGAATCTATGTTGATATTAAACAATGCCAAATTAGGAAACCATACAGTGCGAAAAGGATTTAAATACATCTATGTTGATATTAAACAGGAAGTAGAAAGCACTTTTAAAAGTCTAGGTATAAAATTTAAATACATCAATGTTGATATTAAACAAAAGATCCTATTAAAATTGATATTCAGTCTACATAATTTAAATACATCTATGTTGATATTAAACTGATTTCTCCTTATCGACATAGGTCGATTCATTCATTTAAATACATCTATGTTGATATTAAACCATAGTAAATAAGCCGTTTTGATAAAAGCATAATAGTCTAAACTCTAGATAAATCAATGATTTTAACATTTTTTACCAGTTAATCATGTACTACATAAAGTATACCATAAATTTCTTTATTCTCCTAGATACATAAAGGTTTTAAAAGATTTTTAAAAAAATATAGCTGGTAATCGTAAGACTTTCTTCATTGTATCTTATGTTTTATAAAATCATTTAATATTAAATAGTAACTAATAATTAAAAAACCACTAAATGTGGTTTTAGACAAAACTATGTTCAATTTGCATAACAGTAAAGAAACTAGAATTTACTGCTTTTATTTTTTCATTAATTTCTTTCTTTAATAACTTATGATCAATTTGATCACTTACTGGAAGTAAAACATCGAAAATCAAATTAGTATGCGTTGGTCCTGTAACTACACGGAAATCATGAATACTATATTCTGGATTGATTTCTTTAACAATTTTTAAGACCATTTCTTTTAATTCATTGGTTAATGAATCATTACTGTCAATGGGATCCATGTGAATCGTCGTTAAAATATGATACTTCTCTAATACCGATCTTTCAATTAAATCAATTTCATCATGAACAACCATGATATCCTCATCACAGTTAACTTCAACGTGTAAAGTTAAAAAACGTCGTCCTGGTCCATAATCATGCATCATTAAATCATGAATACCTAAAACTTCAGGATAAGATAAAATATAAGTTTCAATTTCTTTGATCAATTCTTTATCCGGTGCCATTCCTAACAATGGATCAACTGTGTCTTTAAAAATTTCTACTCCAGATTTTAAAACAATTAAAGAAACTAGGGCTCCAATAATTCCATCAACTGGTAAATCAGTATATAAAGATGCTATCAAAGCAATTAATGAAGCACCAGTTGTTAGACAATCATTTAAACTATCCTGGCTGGCTGCCTGTAATGTTGTTGAATTTATTTTATTGGCAATATTTTTATTAAATCGTGCCATATATAATTTAATTAAAATTGAAACAACTAAGATCAAAGCAGCTAAATACGTAAAAATTACTTTTTCTGGTTCGATAATTTTAATAACAGCATCTTTTAATGCCTGGAAACCGACCAATAAAATTAAAAAAGCAATAATTAATCCGGCTACATATTCAATTCTGCCATGACCATAAGGATGTTCTTCATCAGGATGTTTATTAGCCAATTTAAAGCCAAATAATGAAGCTAAATTGCTACCAACGTCAGATAGATTGTTTAATCCATCCGCCATTATTGCAACACTATGAGTGATTGTTCCCATAGTAAGTTTAAACAGAACTAAAATAATATTACAAACAATCGAAACTAATGAACATAACATTCCATATTGTTTTCGAACAGTCGTATTATCATAGTTCTGATAATTTTTAATAAATTTACTTGCTAAATAATTAACCATGGTTAATCAAGATGATAAACGAATAAATCTTGTTTATTAATAATGATCAATTTAGCTTCACATAATTCATCATAATATTTTTCCATTTTCGCATTATCAACTTCTTTGTTAGCTAGTTTTGCTAAAGTTGCTACGATCGTTGGATTATCACGTTTTACAAAAGCCAATCCTTCTTGATTAACATTTGCTTTATTTAATAACGTATCTAATATCGCTACGTATGCTAATTTTGTTTCTAAACGAATATTAGCAAAACTGCCACTATGAAACAGTACTTTAGGTAAATAGTATTGTTCATCTGTTAACTCCGCTTTTAATTTGTTTAAAGTATCTTTGTTATATAATTCCATCATTAATTCCTCCTAGAATACATTTACCATTATAACACAATCTACTTATCTATTTGTCATAAAATAGTATCTTTGAAATTATAAATATTTCTAACAGTAACTTCAAGTAATATTTTCATCTTTTTTTACAATTCATTTAAAAATACCAGTACTTTTTAACATCTTTTCTGTTTTGGTATCACCAAAGTGAAGATCTTCATATTGATCGATTCTTACAATATTATAACCGCCACTTATCATAAAACCAGTGATTTTATTACCATCAGGAATTAAAAAGAATTTTCGATAACTGTCATACATTCGATCATACTCATCAAATGTTGGTACTTTAGTATAAATCATCAAGATCTTTTTACCATTTTTTGTTTGATAAATATACTGATCATCACTAAAATCACTGACATAATTATAATTATTGAGGTTAAAATCTTTAATTTCCATTTGCTTTTGATAATAAAAGCTCATACCACCAATCTCCATACTTTGATAATTATTAGGCTGTGGATATTTATGATTACTAAGACGATTATATACTTCTTTTAATTCTTTGCTATCAGTTATTTTAGTGCGCCAAAAGGCATCAACGCCTAATGAAACCAATGAATAAGGTAAATTGATTTTTTCCAGTTTTCGACAGGCATCAAAAGCACTTGCTCCTATTTTAATAACTCCCTCAAACATAACTACTTCTTTTAAATTATCACAATAACTAAAAGCTCCACGACCAATTCCCTTTAATGTTGTCGGTAAAACTACTTTTTCTAGTTCTCGCATATAACAAAAAGCTTTTTCATTGATAAAGGTCATTCCTTCAGGAATTTTCAATTCTTTGATTGCTGTGCCTCCAAAAGCATTTTCTTCTACTTTAGTCAACTGAGCAGGTAAATTAATTTCTGTCAAACTGGTACAGCCTTGAAAAGTAGACATTTCAATGACTTGTAAATTATCAGGTAAATTAATGCTTTTTAAATTTTGGCAATATTGAAATGCACAATAGCCAATTTTTTTAACCTGTTTACCAATTACAATCTTTTCCAAACTCGAATGTTCAAAAGCCCGATCATCAATTTCAACTAATGAAGCAGGTAATATAACTTCTTTAACTGTTTCACTTCGATAAAAAGCCCATACGCCAATTTTTACTACTCCTTTAGGAATAACAACAACTTCGTCATGACCATGATATTTTTTTAATACACATTCTTCATTAATATCCATATCATCTGCTTTAGGGATACGTTTATTTTTAAATATCTCAGTAAATTTCACTTTTGATTCCCCCATTCTTTAGTTAAATATTATTATAATTATAACGAAAAAATCATCATTATTAAAGTAAAGAAAATAAAGATTGTAAATATGGAACGCAGTGCGTTCCGTTTTCTAAAAACCAGATAAAACTTCCTTTCTATACTCAGCTCTATCTTGTTCATATTATTCTATCAATAAACTATTATCATAGTAAAATTAACTAACCAATATACTTGATTTCATAATCATTGCATTTATTGATTTTTATTTATTACAAATTATATCTAATATAATAATCAATTAGTTATCAGCCTAATTAAAAGATATTTAAAGCCATTGGATTGCTCTGATAGCTTTAAATATCTTAAATAATTTATAAAATAGATATTCTAAATTTTTAATATTCACCACGAGTATGAAAATCTTTTTTATTACCAGTAATTTGATGACGTTTTTTTAATTTGGTTTCAATATCGTCTAATGAAACACCTTGATTATTCATTAACACAAATACATGATATAACAAATCACTAATTTCACCAACTAATTCATCTTTGTCATTGTTTTTAGCGGCAATAATTGTTTCACTAGCTTCTTCACCAACTTTTTTGCATATCTTATCGACACCTTGATCTAATAAGTAATTTGTATATGATTTTTCAACCGGATGAACTTTACGATCCTGGATCAATTTTTCTAAACTTCTAAAAATATTCGTATGATCATATTCGATCACTTCATTAAAGAAACATGAATAAGCCCCAGTATGACAAGCAGCTCCAATTTGTTCAACAAAAATTAATAAAGTATCTAAATCACAATCTAAATACATTCCCTTAATATTTTGAAAATGTCCTGAAGTTTCTCCTTTATGCCACAATTCCTGGCGAGAGCGCGAATAGAAACATGTTTGATTAGTTTCCAACATTCTTTGATACGCTTCTTCATTGACATAAGCTAACATTAAAACTTCATTAGTCTGATAATCTTGAACAATTGCCGGAATTAGTTCCATTTTCTTAAAATCAGGTTTCATTACATTGCCCTCCTTACATTAATTCCTTGTTTTCTTAGTTCCTGGCGAACATCTTCAACTGTCGCTTCACCAAAATGGAATAACGAAGCTACTAAAGCCGCATCACAGTTAGTCTTTTTAAAAACATCTACAATATCCTGGATACTGCCACAGCCACCACTGGCAATAACAGGAATATCAACCACATCACAAACAGCATTGATCATATCGATATCATAACCCGCTTTAGTGCCATCAGCATCCATTGAAGTAAGTAAAATTTCTCCAGCCCCTAATTTTTGACACTTAGTTACCCATTCAATTAAATCAATTCCGGTATTTTCACGACCACCTTTTACATAAACATCATAACCGCCAGTTGGTCTTTTTTTAGCATCAACTGCTACGACAACACACTGAACACCAAATTCATCAGCAGCTTCTTTGATCAAATTAGGATTATTGATAGCAGCCGAATTAACCGATACTTTATCCGCACCACAAGCTAAGATCATTCTAAAATCATCAAGCGTGCGAATACCACCACCTACTGCTAAAGGAATAGAAAGCTCATTGGCACCACGTTCAATTAGATCTTTAATAATATCTCGCTGTTCATAACTTGCTGTAATATCCAAAAAAACAACCTCATCACTACATTGCTGGTCATAGCGTTTAGCAAGTTCAATAGGATCACCAACATCTTTTAATCCCACAAAATTAATCCCTTTAACTACTTTACCATTTTTGATATCTAAACAGGGGATTATCCGTTTTGTAAGCATGCTATAACCTCCTTCAAATCTATTTTACCCTCATAATAAGCCTTACCAACAATACAGGCATAATAATTATGTTTCGTAGCTTCTTCGATATTTTTAGCGTCTTTAACACCGCCAGAAACAACAAAATTAATATCTGAAATACTTGCAATCTGTTCATACATTTCAAAATTTGGTCCCGTTAACGTGCCATCTTTACTAATATCGGTAGCAACAATATATTCAACTCCGATTTTTTCTAATTCTTTAATAAAATCAAGATAATAA
>NZ_JAGHEW010000046.1 GCF_017889095.1 Thomasclavelia sp.
TACTTAAAATGGATGTAGATAATTTAGGTGGTATTTTTGCTTTTGGTTTAAAGGCAAGTGATGAACCAAGAACACAAAGATCAATTTCTAAATATGTCACAATGAGTAGATTGATGGAATTTTTCTTTGGACATGAACTTAAAAATATTTGTCATGATGTTTCTTTATCGATTAATAGTGATATAGATAAGCAAGTAAAAAACGAAACGATGTTCTATATTAACTATGCTGGTGGTGATGATTTAGTTATCATTGGATCAGCCTATTCAATTATTCAGCTTGCATTAGAAATTCATCAGCGTTTTAGCAAATTTACAGGCAATAAAAATATAACTATTTCTGGTGGTATTAACATTCAAAGCGATAAAAAACCAATTCGTTTTGGTAGCCAGGAAGCTGAAGAAGCGTTATCAATGTCCAAAGAGGGAAATAAAAATGCGATAACATTATTAGATACAACTGTTCCTTTCGATAAATTTTCAGCACTGCTAGATCAAGTCAGCGAAATTTGTCAGTTAATGGAAGAAGGACAGATTTCACGCACGATGATTTATAATATCATGAGTTATATTGATGATAAAAATTATCAGGAATATGTTTGTTTAGTACCAAGGATCCAGTATGTTTTATATCGAAATATTAAAAATGAACAGATATTTGCAAACATGTGTAAACAATTAAGAGATATAAAAGATAATCAAAGTTTAAAACAATATATTTTAAAATTAAAATTAGTATTATTGTTTACACGTAATAATTAAGGAGGAGTAGCACATGGGAAATAATGATAGAAGAAATAGAAATAATAATGATAATTCATTTCCTAAAATAAATCGACCTTTACATCTTGAATATACTAATTATGAAGAACTTTATTTACCAGAAAAAAAAGCATATCAATATGCAAGATTGTTTAGTGGTATTCCTAATCATCAAATGAGAAAAATATTAGATACCGTAAAAAGTGCGGTGTTACAAAGTGATCATGATATAACTAATGCTTGTAAACAGATGTATATAATTGTTGCTATGAGTGCTTATAACGCTGGAAGAATGCCAAAATTAAAACCATTATATAATTTTTTATCAAATACAATAAACGAACGCTCAATAAAAACTCAAGCGGATATTAAGACATTTGATCAGTTTTTCACTAGTATTGTTGCTTATCATAGGTTAGTTAGTAGAAATTAAATAGGGGGAAATAGAAATGTTAGAAGGCATTTATGTTTTAAAAATAAAGTTAGAATTATTGTCTGGATTATATATTGGTGGAAATGATAATGGTTTTGATATTGGTGGAGCTGATACTGATGTAATTAGAAATCCTTTAACTAAAGAACCATATATCCCAGGAAGTTCTTTAAAAGGAAAATTGAAAGTTTTATTAAAATATAATTTAAAAGATACAAATATTGATACTAATAAAAAAGATATAGTTTTTAAAAATTCATCAATTACTAATATTTTTGAAACACTTGAAGATGAAAGTAATAATGATGTAAAAATTAGTAGAGCAATTTTTAGAGATCTTACTTTGACAAAAGATAGCAAGGAAACATTAGAAAGAATTTTAGGGGTAAATTGTTATACAGAAATTAAAGCTGAAAATAAAGTTAATGCCATTTCTGGAAAATCAGATTCACCACGTTTTATTGAAAGAGTACCAGCCGGAGCAGAATTTGAAGGTGAAATTGTTTTAAATATCTTTGATGGTGATGATAAAAAATTAATGATGGATACTATTAAAAAGGCAATAAGATTATTGGAAATGAATTATTTAGGCGGTAATGGATCAAGAGGCTATGGACGAGTAAAAGCAGAATTTAATGATTTTGAAAAAGTAGAAATATAAGATGAAATTATATAAATTAACGTTTAAGAGTATTTCGTCCATAACGAAAATGCCTGATGCTCAAACAATATTTGGTGCTATATGTAATATTATAAAATATACCAAAGGTGAAGATGAATTAATAAAATATTTAAATTCTTTTTCAAGTGAACCGTTATTTGTTCATTCTTCAATGTTTTTAGAAGGAACAATGCCAATGGCAAAAGTAGGACTTATTCCGATTGAAGAAAAAAATCGACGAGTTTTAGAATTAGAACCAAAAGAACAATTAAAATATTTAAGTCAATTAAAAAAATTAAAGAAAATCACTGCTGTAACCTTAGATATCTATAATCAGTATTTAGTTGATGGTCATTTTACTGAATTAAAAGATGATATCTATTTAGATAAAATAAGTATTGAAAATGGGATACTATCGAACACTACAGTAAGCTATGAACGAGTAGATCAGTTAGTTGCTCATAATAATCATGAAGAATATAATACCGATGAAAGAAGATTGTATTATGATAATAATATTTATTTTCATAATGATTGTCGTTTTTGTATTTATGTAAAAACAAATGATATTAAATATGTCGAAAGTATTTTTAAATATTCCCAGTATTTTGGTTTTGGTAGTAGAATTTCAGTTGGGAAAAATAGTTTTGAACTTGAAAAAATAGTAGAAGTTACTAAGGTTAAAACAAATCATGACTATAAAGTGCTTTTATCTAAATGTATTAGTAACGAATTTGATCTAAAAGAATCTTCGTATGTGATTGATTCAACGGTTTATTTAGGGTCACATTCTTATTCATCAAATGTCATCGGCAGATTTAATCGTTTTGTCGAAGGCAGCTACATGAAAGTAAATGAAGATAAAGAATATTATGGTAGATTAGTAAAATGTAATAATAGTAAAGATATATATCATTATGGTATTGGCTTTACACTATGAGGTAAAAATATGGCAATCAAATCTAAAATAACAGTTGTTTCACCTGTTCATATTGGAACAGGTGATGAAAAACTAAGCTGTGAATACAATCAAACAAATAATACTATTGCTTGTTATGACATGTGGCAATTGTTGTCTTTTAAAACCAATAAAGAATTATTAGATTTTCGCTTTTTAAATAGCTTATTAAAAGCAAATCAAGGTTCCAAAAGAGATGAATTAAATCGAATTATTAAAAAGGATGTTGATTATACTAAAATAACACCATCATATTCTTTACGCGCTGATTTTACTAAACAGCCAAAACAAAATGTTCGAGTCCAATTAAAATCATTAAATAAACCATACATACCTGGTTCATCATTAAAAGGGGCAATCATGAATGCTATTTTTTATGATTTTATAAAAAAACATTTAAATGAATTTTATAACTATGTCGAGGAAAATATAGGAAAGAAATATGATGTTGATAACTTTTTAAAATTTATTGATAATAATTTGGCTGAATTTGTAAAACAAATATCTAATTGTTTAATATGTAGGGATGTTTATTTTGATAGAATGGTTTTGGTAAATACTATTAGAAATAAAGTATACCAAGACGAAAAAGAAACTTCATTAACTCTACCTAATTTTGAATGTATTGATGTTAATCAAATTAATGATGATGAAATAATAACGATAAATAGTGATAGAAAAAATTTTTTAGAAAAAACTA
>NZ_JAGHEW010000320.1 GCF_017889095.1 Thomasclavelia sp.
CGTGATACGTTAAGATTGCAGTTTGATCATCAGCTTCCCGAACGGAAATATTTACATAAAGGAAAAGAAATTTTTAAAGCACATTTTGATAATATTTTAGATAATCTACAAACTACTTTTGATAGTATTGCTTATGAAGATCTAGAGTTTATCGTTGATAAAATCTATCAATCTAAACAAGTTTGTTTTGCGGGGAATTTCTTTACTCAATCGGTATCAATGCAACTGCAAATTGAATTAGCATATTTAGGAAAAGAATGTAGTGGCATGTATCCGTTACAGCAGCAATTAGAAACAATCAAAAGTTTAGATGAAAATGATTTAATTATTGTTTCCAGTATTGCTGGAGGGTTTATGGCTGATCATCCTGATGCTATTCGCGTGATATCAAAATCACCAGCCTATAAAATTATCATAACGCAGTTAGATCAGTTTGCTTATAGTGATAAAATTGATATGATCTTAAAGGTGGGAACGGATCATCATTCACTAATTGGTAAGTTTTCGATTACTTATATTTTTGAAGTTTTAGAGGCTTTATATCATCTAAAATATGGCAGTGATAAAAGTAAACAAGAGTAAAAAGAGAGTTAAACGCTATTTAACTCTCTTTTAAATTAGTGAGTAAGACCACATTGCTTTGATTTGCCATTGCAACTGATCATAGCTCCATTGCTGCTGACTATTTTCTTTACTGTTTGGGTCATTAATAATAAATTTACCGTTTTCGCTTTTAATAATAACAATAAAATGACCAGTTTCAGTAAAATCACCAGGACGCATGCTGCATATAATAGGATGACCATTAGCTAGGGTATTGATCATCGCAGTTTTGTTTAAAGCAACCTGACTGGCTTTAATCCCAAAAGCTTCACAGCCCTCAGACATTAAAGCCCATCTAGTCATACTGCCTTCTAAATAATCGTGTTTTTTAGCATAATTGGCAACATAACGCGGATTATACATAGTATTACCAGTTAAACCGACGCTAACCATAGCTAAACAAGTGGGACCACAACCGGCAGTACCGACTATTTCATCACCATAGTGGGTGTAAGCCCAGCGTTTATCCCATTGGATATATAAAGGAATGCCATTAGGTACGCTTAGATCAATTGGTTCGTTATTTTCAAGTGCTGTATAATTTACTTTCAGTTCTTTGGCTTGGGGATTTTTGGTGACAAACTCTTCGATATACTCAGGACAATCATTAGAGTCATTATTAGAATTTATTGAGTTATCTTGATAAAGTAAGGGTGGAACGATTTGGATACAAAGATATCCAATGATCACAATAACTATAAATCCTAAAAATGCTGGAATTTTTTTTAATCTCATAAGCTGCCTGATAAACTTTTAACAATAATTGAAAAAATAACGATAGCCCCAAGTCCTAAGATAAACATTATGATATTTTTATAATTTGATTTATGTGACATTTTATTGCTCCTTTTATCTAAAAATTAAACGTGGATAATATGAGTAAATTGATAATATACTTATGGTAGTAAAACTAGAAAGAATAATCGGGATAACTAGTTTATAATGACGAATCTTTTTGATCAAGTAATAAAGTAATAATCCTAAAACAGTTCCTAGTGTATTTAATAGAATATCATCAACATCGAATATTCCCCAGTTTGTAGCTAACTGGATTAATTCGAATGAGACACTGGTAAAGGCTCCAATAAAAATAATGTGCCCATTACGTAAAAAATTAAAATAATATTTTAAAATAATACTTAAAGGCATAAATAAAATAATATTGCCAAAGACATTGATAATAAGGTTTTTAGTTATGCCCAAATATTGATATTCTTTGATAAAAGAAAATAAAGTTAAGTTAATGTTATTTTGATAATATGTTCCGTTTTTAAAAACAATGATCTTTATTAATAACCCTAGATAAAGAATTGTAGATAATAACATAAATTTTTGAAAATCAAAATCTTTTTTCATTGCCAACCTCCTAATAATAAAAAATCTATTTGTTATGATCATGATATCATAGACAAATAGATAATATTTTTAGATTCTCTAAAGAATTTCTTACAATAATCTTACGGCTGGCAATTTAATCGTAAAAGTAATCAATTCATCAACGATATTGGCATTAATTGTCCCTTTATGAAGTTCAACGATTCGTTTGGTGATCGCTAAACCAAGTCCCGAACCACCGGTCTTACTATTACGAGATTCATCAAGACGGACAAAGGGTTCGAAAATGTGATCAAGATTGTATGTTTTTGATTTATCAATCTGATTAGTTACAGTAATTACAATTAACTGATCTTCTAAATGAGCTTTGATGGTAATCGTTGATTTAGGAATACTGTAATTTATAGCATTTCTAATTAGGTTATCAAAAACACGTTCAAATTGATTAACATCGATTGAAGCAGTTAGATTATCAGTAATTTGATTGGTACAGGTTAATTCTTTTTCTTGAAATAAGGGTAAAAATTCATACGATATTTGCGCTAACATCATTGATAAGTTCACAGTTTCTTTTTCGATTGCGGTATCGCTTAAGTTATATTTAGCGATAGCAAAAAATTCTTCGATCAATTCTTCTAAACGGTTAGCTTTATCATAAGCAATTTTTGTATAATCAGCTTTTTCTTTTATCGATAACTGAGGCTGGTTTACTAATAAATTTAAATAACCAATAATTGATGTTAATGGAGTTTTTAAATCATGAGCTAAATATAAAAGTAAATCATTTTTTTGCTGCTCAGCTTGTTTGATCGCCTGTTTATTAGCTAATGATTCTTTTTTGATTTGATTCATCTGGTCTTCGATTTCTTTTAATTCATAAGGCAGTTTGATCATCGTATCATTATCAGCCACTAATATTTTTCCCGCTTCTAACATTTTTTCAATATATTCCATTGATTCACGATAGCGAAAGCTAAAAATAATCAAAGCATCAACTGCAATTAAGACGATAAAGATAACAACTAAGTTGTCTTTAATGATCTGGGCTAATTGATAAATTAGATCATATTCTTGCCAGATATATAAGTGATAAACTTCATAAGAATAAAGAAGCAAAATAATAAAGGCAATTGATGTAATGCCAATAGTAATAGCAATTTTTTTAATTAAGTTTGTTGTTAGACTTTGTTTAAAATGGGAATTATTCGATGGTATAGCCAACACCCCAAACTGTTTTGACAAATTTAGGTTTTCTGGCATTTTCATGCATTTTTTCTCGTAGTCTAGCAACATGAGCCATTACAGTATTATTGTTATCTAAATATTTTTCTTGCCATACAGCTTCAAATAATTCTTCTGATGTTACCACTGTTCCGCGTTTAGAACATAAATACCATAAGATTGAAAATTCAATTGGTGTTAAATTTAATGGCTGATCGTATAAAGTACATTTATGAGTATCATTATTGATCATCAAACCATTAAAATCATATATTTGTAGATTATTAGTTGCATCACTAGTATTATAGCGAGTATTACGACGAATTTGGGTTTTGATCCTAGCGACTAGTTCTAAAGGATTGAAAGGCTTAGTTAAATAATCATCAGCGCCTAATGTTAAACCGTTGATTTTATCCATATCATTACTTTTAGCGGTAAGCATAATAACTGGAAAGAAATACTGCTGACGAATTTCTTTTAACAAACTAAAACCATCTAAATCCGGCATCATCACATCTAAGATAGCTAAATCATAGTGATGTTTTTTTAAACTTTCTAAAGCTTTTTTACCATGATAATATTTATATACCTGATATCCTTCATTGATTAGATATACTTCAATTAAATCAGCAATTGATTGTTCATCATCAACAACTAGAATATTATAAGCCATATAATCACCTCAAGTTCATCTTAGCCTAATTTATTTAAAATTACAAATAATTCAAAAATATTTAAGAAAATTGTAAGAAATTATGAAAGATTAGGTTTTAAAAAATTTATTTTAATGCATACTCACGTTTTTTTATTCTAGGATAGGCCTTTTTTTCATTAGTGATACCAACAATATAGTCGATGCTAACATTATAGAAAAAGGATAGTTTGATTAAAAAATCAATTGGTATTTGTCTTGTTCCTTTTTCATATCTTCGATAAACTTCACGTTGACATCCAAGTAGATTAGCTATTTCTGCTTGGGTTTTATCATTATCAATTCGAAGATCTTCTAATCTTTTAAATTGCATAAAATCACCTCTGTACCATGCTACCAAATAATTGCTTTTGCAATTTGGTTATGCTACTATATGGTTAC
>NZ_JAGHEW010000321.1 GCF_017889095.1 Thomasclavelia sp.
CCTTCTTTAATTAGTAATTTAATTACTTGTTTTCTCGTCATTCCAATTCCTTCCATGATTGCAAACGTCGTTATCCGATTTTGAATACTGTAGATCATTGTATTTAAATAATTCAATAATCCAACTAATAAAAGCAATAAAGAAATAACTGTTCCCATAACCATCATTTCACTTTGACTTTCTTCAACTAAAAGCATACTTTCAAGTCTTGAATCATAAACTAAATTAGTATTTTCAATTAATTTCAAGATTTGTTTTTCAGTTTCTTGATCATAAGTGTTTTGATATATAATTGCTAGGCTTTCTGTTTTATGGCTATTCGATAATTGATTTAAATATTCTTGACTAACAATAATATTCATTCCAATATTAGTCGATCCTCCATAGTAGGATTCATAACTGATTGCTTTGATTAAAACATCATAATTTTTGCCATTAAGCATAAAACTTACTGTTTGTCCTAAATAATCTTTCTCATTTATTGAAAAAATAGGATTTTGCATAATTACTACTTTTCCATCTTTAAAATCATTGAAATCAACTTTATTAGTTAGACTAGCATTCAAATAATTAAACTCTTCATCATCAATTGCTTTTAAGTTGCCATAATAGTTTTGTGGATTAGTTTGATAATCTTGCATCATTTTTTCATAAGTCAAATACGGCTGACTTGCAAGATAGTTGCTTAAATAATTATTGGTAATTTCTTGATTTGTAAAGGCAACTGTTAAAGTATCTACCTGATGAATTTTACTGATTCCATCAATATCTTTAATTTGATTTAATAAATCATCATTGAGTTCATCCTGGAAATTTTTGATTATCAAATCACTTTCAAAATAATTTGGTAAGACTGTTCGTTTCCCCTGGCTAGTAATCAATGTAGTTAAACAATAGTACACTGATAAACTAGCTGTCAGTGAAAGCAAAACTACAATAGTTTTTCGTTTATCTTTACTAAATTGTCTAGAAACAATTGATAAAAAGAAATGTTTTTTACTTGCCGATTTCTTTATCAATGAAGCATTTACCTTTTCATAACCAGCCGCTTCAATTAAACTAATCTTTTCAAGCATTTTAACTGGTTTATAACTAGCAGATGCGATTGCAAAAACAGTAAAAAATAATGTAATAATTAAAATTTGCGGATAAAACTTAATATCTAGATTAGCTGCTGAAATACCTAAAACCATCAGCATATCTTTTAATAATAGCCATAATACAACAACACTTACTGCTAATCCCGTTACAATCGCCAAAAATGCTAGGATCCCAATTTGAATTCTAATCAATTTTCCTAACTGTTTTTTTGTCATTCCCAGTGTTTGTAATAAACCATAATAACGAATTTGTTTAGAAATTGATAAATACAAAATATTATAAATCAATAAATAAGCACTAATAACAATGATCGTTGCCAACAAAATAATTCCTAGTAATACAATTAAAGAATTTTCAGCAAGACTAGTATTCATAAATACTTGGCGTTCATTTAAATCTAGAGTAGTTTGCATTTGATCTAAAAAATGATTGGTTAAAAAATCATGCTTATATTTAATATATAAGATCCCATCATTTTCCAGCTCATATCCTGTTTGTAAATAAAAATCTAATGAAACGAAAAATATTGGTTGACTACGATAATCATCATAGATACCGCTGATAACAAAATCTTTAGTAAAAATCCCTTGATTATTTTTATACGTTAGTGTTAAAACATCATTTACTGTCAAAGCTTCTTTTCCATATTTTTTTAAACCGCTTTTCGATACCATGATTTCATTATCTTTTTTAGGATAGTAGCCAACTAAACTTTTTCTCGCTAAAGCACTTTGCTTTTTAAAAAATATCTCATCTACATAGAATAAGCCAATTTCCTGATTGTAATTATCTTCATTACCTAATAAATAGCCCGCATAAGTTTGAATTCCAACTGACTCTACCTGCTTATTGGCAATTAGATAATCGTATTGTTCTTGACTATAACCGTTAATCAAGATGGAATCAAAATCTCCGCCTTCTATCCGAATATTTTGCAAACGCCATAAATCTAAATAAGTAATTCCAACTGTAAGAACTGAAAATAACATCAACGCAGATAAAGCAATGGTCATAAATAAAACTATAGTATTTTGACGATTATTTAATAATGATTTTAAAGCTAATGTTCTAATAATTTTTCGGTTATTATTTGCAAGCATGCTCATCACTTCCATTAATAATTTTACCATCTTCAATTTGAATGATACGCATCGCCATTTGCGCAATATCTAAATCATGAGTAATGACAATTAATGTCTGTTGATATTGAATTGCAAGATTTTTAAGCAGTAACATTACTTCATGACTGGTCACCGAATCTAAATTTCCAGTTGGCTCATCAGCAAGGATGATTGCCGGTTTCATTGCTAGTGCTCTGGCAATGGCAACTCTTTGTTGCTGTCCCCCTGATAACATATTAGGTAAAGCTTCTTTTTTATCGGCAATTTTTAATGCCTCTAACAATTGTTCAATATATTCATCATCAATATATGCTCCATCTAGCTGTAATGGGAAAATAATATTTTCATAAACATTTAAATCAGGAATTAAATTATATTGTTGAAAGATAAATCCTACTTTGCGTCGACGAAAAATTGCAAGCTGATCGACGTTCATCTTACTCAAATCATCACCATCAACAATAACCTGTCCACTGCTTGGAGTATCTAATCCACCTAATAAGTGTAATAAAGTACTTTTCCCCGAACCAGATTTACCGATAATAGCTACAAATTCTTTTTTCAAAACTGAAAAATTCACTCCGTCTAAGGCTTTAATGACATGTTTAGGCATTTGATAATACTTTTTTAAATCATTTGTTTTTATTATCCATTCTTTCATTTTGATTCTCCTTTCAAGTATTATCATAATCACTAAAAATCACAAACTGCTTACAAAATAGAAAAATCACAAAACTGTGATTTTCTAATTCAATAAATAAATTATAAACGTACTTCCCTTTTCAACTTCGGATTCAACTTCAATATAGCCCCCTTGTTTACTAATTATTTCCCGACTTAAAAATAACCCAATTCCAATTCCTTTTTTATCATGAACCTCCGGTTCACGATAAAAACGAGAAAAAATCAATCCTTGTCTAGCTAAAGCTATTCCTTTTCCTTGATCATGAATACTTATTTTAGTAAATATTTCTTGCTGCTCTACTTTAATTTTA
>NZ_JAGHEW010000322.1 GCF_017889095.1 Thomasclavelia sp.
AGCTAAAAAAGCTCAAGCTAATTTTGTTAAGACATCAACTGGTTTTTCTAGTGGTGGAGCTAACGCAAAAGATGTTGCTTTAATGAAGGCAACTGTCAAAGATGAATTAGAAGTTAAAGCTTCTGGAGGGATTAAAACTAAAGCTGATTTACAGGCAATGGTTGAAGCGGGTGCCAGTCGAATTGGTACGAGTGCTGGAGTTGCTCTGGTTAAATAAAAACAGGCAAAATGCCTGTTTTATTTTTATAAGTTATTTGTTATTTAATCAATACGATTGTTAGCGACAACGAAATGTAATGCGATAAATGCCAATTCATCATCATTAAATTCTAAGCCTAAATTTTGCTTGATTACTTGATTTAAAATCAAACTGTAATTGAATTCAGTTGGATGCCGTTCAATGATTTTATCTTTTAATGGGTTTTCTACCAATTCTCCTTTAGCTAAACGTTCTAGAGCAGGTTCTAAATGTAACCCGATTGCAACAATCAATTTATCATCTAAGCGATAATCCTGATGATATTGATCATAGATTTTTTTCATTGTTTGATTCAAGATCTGATAGACATTTTCTTCTAATAAATCTAATCCAGAATTAATTTCAAAATCAAGTTTTTGATTTTTTGATAGATACATTGAAACTAATGAAATTTCAGCTTCAGGAAAACTAATTTCAAATTCAGCTTCTAAACGATCACAAATCATTTTTGCATAAGGGTAGCTATATTCTTGCTTATATGAAGCAATTTGAGAATTGCTTAAAGGAATATAGCTGTTTGATTGGATTCGTACAATTGCAATTGATAAATGTACTGAAAGATTATTAATTGCGTTTTCACTAAGCATTAAATCGTAGTCATCAATCGTATTTTTTATGATGTTTGTTATTAGTGCTCTTGTTTGCACAAAAGCTTCGTCGTTATTGACTGTTAAATCCATTATGAGTCCTCCTACAACATAGATATTACTATATAATAAAATGAAGAAAAAATCTACTATTAAATCAATTAATTTTGCTTCTTTTTTTTGCTTTTTGATTGCTTATTATTAGTTTATGAGACAATGATAATTATAATACACAATCATGGTAAAATTTATTGTAAGCGCTTACAAAGACGACTAAATTGGGATAAAAAATCAATCACTTGGATTTGTTAAAAATAATTTGTTTTTTTGGTGCAAATTACTTGAATTGTAAAATCATTTTATAATATAATGCAATCGTGGATAACAAAGGGGAAATAAGAAAATTCCCAAAATATAGTGTGTGTTATTCTTAATTTGTAAATGCTTACGATAAGTGAATATTTACTTTGTCATATCCCTTGCTTAAAAGCAAAGTAGAGTTGAATCTTGTCTAAGTAGTTGCTTTCAAAAAAATTTAAGGAGGAAAAAATTTATATGTTAAAGAAAGAACAATGGAATGGCTTTAAAGGTAGACTTTGGAAAGAAGAAATTAACGTTCGTGATTTCATCCAAAACAACTACAAACCATATTATGGTGATGAATCATTCTTGGCTGGACCTACTGAAGCAACAAATAAATTATGGGGGAAACTTCAAGAACTTCAAAAAGAAGAACGTGCCAATAATGGTGTATTAGATATGGAAACTCATGTAGTTTCAGGATTAACTGCTTATGGGCCAGGATATATTGATGAAGATCTTAAAGATTTAGAAAAAGTTGTTGGTTTACAAACTGATAAACCATTAAAAAGAGCATTTATGCCTTATGGTGGTATTCGTATGGCTGAACAAGCTTGTGAAACTTATGGATATACACCAGATCCAGAATTACACAAAATTTTTACTGAATATCATAAAACACATAACCAAGGTGTATTCGATGTTTACACACCTGAAATTAGATTAGCTCGTCGTAATAAAATTATTACTGGTTTACCAGATACTTATGGACGTGGACGTATTGTTGGGGATTATCGTCGTGTTGCTTTATACGGTATCGATGAATTAATTAATTTCAAACAACAAGATTTAGCTGTATGCGGTAGTGGATCAATGACTGATGATATCATCCGTCGTCGTGAAGAAGTTTCTGAACAAATCAGAGCTTTACAAGGTATGAAAAAAATGGCTGAAATCTATGGTTATGATATTTCTAACCCAGCTAAAAACGCTCATGAAGCTGTTCAATGGTTATACTTTGGATATTTAGCAGCAATCAAAACTCAAAACGGTGCTGCAATGTCTGTAGGACGTATCTCTACATTCTTAGACATCTATATTGAAAGAGATTTAGAAGCTGGTGTTATTACTGAAGAAGAAGCTCAAGAATTAATCGACCATTTCGTTATGAAATGTAGAATGGTTAAATTCGCACGTATTCCTTCATATAACCAATTATTCTCAGGAGATCCAGTATGGGCTACACTAGAAGTTGCTGGTATTGGTAGTGACGGACGTCCAATGGTAACTAAAAACTGTTTCCGTTTCTTACACACATTAGAAAACATGGGTCCTTCACCAGAACCAAACTTAACAGTATTATATTCATCTAGATTACCTGAAAACTTTAAGAAATACACATCTAAAATTTCTATTGAAACAAGTTCAGTTCAATACGAAAATGACTGTGTAATGCGTCCTGTATGGGGAGATGACTATTCAATTTGCTGCTGCGTTTCTGCAACTCAAACTGGTAAAGAAATGCAATTCTTCGGTGCTCGTGCTAACTTAGCTAAATGTTTATTATACGCTATCAACGGTGGTATCGATGAAAAAACTAAACAACAAGTAGCTCCTGAATATCGTCCAATTACTTCTGAATATTTAGATTATGATGAAGTTATGAGAGCTTATGATCAATGTATGGATTGGTTAGCTGATATTTATGTTAACACATTAAACTTAATCCAATACATGCATGATAAATATTACTATGAAGCTGCTCAAATGGCTTTAATTGATACTGATGTTAAACGTACTTTCGCAACTGGTATCGCTGGATTCTCTCATGTAGTAGACTCTTTAAGCGCAATCAAATATGCAAAAGTTAAAACAATTCGTGATGAAGATGGTATCGTTGTTGATTACGAAACTGAAGGAGATTTCCCTCGTTATGGTAACGATGATGATCGTGCTGATGACATCGCTGTATGGTTATTACAAACTTTCTTAGGAAAGATCAAAAAACATCATACTTATCGTGATTCAGAACCAACTACTTCTATCTTAACTATTACTTCTAACGTAGTTTATGGTAAAGCAACTGGTTCATTACCTGATGGTCGTAAAGCTGGAGAACCTTTATCACCAGGTGCTAACCCATCTTACGGTGCTGAAAAATCTGGTTTATTAGCTTCATTAAACTCTGTAGCTAAATTACCTTATGAATGGGCATTAGATGGAATTAGTAATACTCAAACAATCAGCCCTGATACTTTAGGACATGATATTGAAGAACGTAAAAATACACTTGCAAGAGTATTAGATGGATACTTTGATCAAGGTGCTCATCACTTAAATGTAAACGTATTTGGAACTGAAAAATTAATTGATGCTATGGAACATCCAGAAAAAGAAGAATATGCAAACTTCACAATCCGTGTATCTGGATATGCAGTTAAATTCA
>NZ_JAGHEW010000323.1 GCF_017889095.1 Thomasclavelia sp.
ACTAGTAATTACGAACATCGTTAATTCGGATGATGAACATTTAAATACATCTAATGTTGATATTAAACGCACAGGAAAATAGAGAAATTCGCCAATGAAGAAAATTTAAATACATCTAATGTTGATATTAAACAAAATGGTCTTGTTAGTATAGCTCCTCTATCTTAATTTAAATACATCTAATGTTGATATTAAACCATAGTAAATAAGCCGTTTTTATAAAACTGAAATATTCTAAACTCTAGATAAATCAACGATTTTATTTATTTTTACCAGCGACTCATTAGCCAAAGACATTATATCACAAATTCCTTTATTCTCCTAGATATATAAGGACTTTAAGAGATTTAATAAAAATCATGACTGGTAAATTATATAATAAGAATGTCATTAAATTATTTTTTATATTAATCCAATCAATTTTAATAATAACGTTTGATCAGTTTTTCAAAAAAACTTTAATATTTATTTTTTATTAGTTATACGGGAATATCAATTTTTAATAATTACTAATAAGATTATGTGATAAGGCTATATTGATATAAAATCTAACAATTATTAATATCTATTATTGTACTATCTATTTGTATCAGCTTATTATAAACAATGAAAATCTTGTTTCCATAAATATTCTACCACATTTGAAACGATCTTTTTTTGTTTTATACTATTATTCATTTGTAATAGCTATTAATTCTTCAGCAATAGCGTTATCAATTACTCTGATTAAATTATCTTCTTCTTTTTCTTTTGATAAAAGATTAATGCTGCCATACCATACTATTTTTCGATCAATAACTGCAAAATGCTGATATAACATAGATTTATCTATAACATGAATGTCTACTCTTTTCATCTCGTTAATTTGATTTTCTATACTATCTTTAAAATTATTAGAGTAAACTTCTGGTTTTAATGTAATAATATAAATTTTTACTCCACGTTCTTGAATTGGCTTAAATATTTGTAAATACTGCTGTATTTTCTTTTTACTAATTCCAGGGCTAGAAATAATAATTTCATTTTGAGCACTATTTAAATCATGATATAAAACTTCAAAATAATCTTCTTGTGTATAAATAGCATCTATTCTGTCTTGATATTTTAAATCATAACTCATAATTTGATAACCCATTTTCTTATATGCTTTTAAACGATTACGATACATTTTTTCAAAATATCTGATATGGCTATCTACATAATCATATATTATAACATTTTGCTTATCTTCATAGTCTCGATGAAGTCTACCAGCATATTGTTCAACATTACCATCATATTTAAACGCTGTTGTAAGCATTAGAGTATCTAAACGAGGATAATTAAAACCTTCACCAATATATTTATCAATAGCTACTAAAATGATACTTTCTTCTTTTCTTACAGCTAAAAGTTCTTTTCTGATTTTTTCTCTTTCTTTGGTATTCCGTCCACCTTGCAATAAAAAAATATGATTTGTCTTGTCTTTTAGTTGATCGTATAAAAATTTTGCATGTTCCTTAAATCGTGTTAAAACTAATGGTGTACGTCCTTTATCTAAGCAATTTATAACATCATCAATGATTTGCTGGTTCCTAACCTGGCTATTTATAACTAATTTATACGCATCGTTAATGGTTAAATTTTCTTCATCAATTGCTGTTAATCTTGTAAATCTAGGAATGATATAATGTCCGATTCCCTGTTCTTCTGCTCTTTGCTTTGCTGTAAATCGATAGCGTACTGGTCCAAATTGCATAAATATTTTTTTAACTTGACCATCATTTCGTTTAGCTGTAGCTGTTAATCCATAAACATATTTAGCATTAACAGCATTTAAAACATCTTCATTTGTCTTAGCTGCTGAATGATGGCACTCGTCCATAATGACCATCCCATAATCTTTAACATATGATTTTATATTTTCTCCTTTACCTAGTGAAGATATCATTGCAATATCAATGATTTTGGTTAATGAATTATGATTAGCATATAATTTACCAATACAGCTATTTCGTGTTTTAATATGTCCTTTGGCTGTTTGATATTGTGGTAAATCTTCATGAATTTTTAAAAATTTGTTTAATTCATTTTCCCAATTGCTCATAACTTCACGATTATGTACTAAAATGAGGGTATTAACTTTTTTTAAAGCAATCAAATAGGCACCAACTACTGTTTTTCCAAATGCTGTTGTCACATCTAAAATACCTGTTTCATACTGAGTTAAAATAGAACTTGCGTCTTGCTGGTTTGAATACAATTTTCCAAGAAATTCGACATTAATAGGATTCCCTTTATTTCTTTGATCATCAATTTGATAATGAATTTTTGCATCATCTAATTTTTTTATTAATTCTTCTTTTAAACCTCTTGGAATACCTATATAATCTTTAAACTCTTGATGACAAGAAATAATTCTATATATACCATGTGTTGAAAATCCCATCTTTTGAGTTTTATAAAAATCAGGATTACTAAACCAGGTTAACCTTCTTATTTGATTATTTAATCTTGGTTGAAGATTCGTTGTTTTTATATAAATTAAATCAGCTAAAGTAATACAAACTGTTCCATTTACATCTTCATGGTGAAATTGAATAACAGATTTTTTCCACGGTTTTTCGCTTGTATCATCATTAAAATCTGATAACAAACCTAGTGGTCCATTAATATTCCATTCATCGATTTTTCTTTCAATAAATTCCAAAGATATTTTCTTTATTTGTTTTAATACATTCCATTGATCATAATATGGTTGCCAATTATCATCAACAAAAACACTATTTCCTTTTTTTACCGCTTGTCCTTGTAGTGGCAAAGCGATTAAGTTTCCTAATCCGCCTGCTGGTATATGATCTTGTGCAGGAATCATTCGATCATATGTTTTAAATGTTTTCATATTTACAACATCAGCTGCTTTGGTAATTAATAAAGATCCAAATTTTCTTGCAATAGAAGCTTTTATAGCTTTTTCAAAAAATAACCAAATATGAATTCCTTTTCCAGAGCGAGAACGTTCTACTAATATGTTGATTTGATTTTCCTTGCAAATTGTTTTTAATGCATTAACTTCTTCAAGATAATTATCTTCTGAATAATTATCATCATGATTGTCAAAATCAAATACTAAAAAATGACAAGTTTCATCTTTTAAAATCGGATAAATTCCAATAACATCAGAACAATCTTCCTTTTTTCCTAATAAATGATTCATCAAATCATAACCATTTAATTCTTTATAATCTTGATTTGAACAATCCTGACATTTAATACGTTGTGATGATCTTTTAGCACAAATTCCAGCTTTCCAAAAATTATTACATTGTGGATAATAACCAACATATCCAGTTTTATTAGCTTTACCGGCACGTTTACTATAAACATCTTTTCGACCTTTAAATATTGAATAGAAA
>NZ_JAGHEW010000324.1 GCF_017889095.1 Thomasclavelia sp.
ACAGTAGCTTCATCAAGCGTTCCTTTAGGATCTTGGAAAACTAAGTTGATAGCAACAGATTTTTTATTAGCATCAATATGTTCACCTTCGTAAACATCAAAAATATTGGTTTCTTTAACTAATTGTTTGCTTGCCTGAATGATTTTACGACAAACATCATAAGTTAAAATGTCTTTATCCATTACTAAAGCAATATCCCGAGATACTGATGGATACATTGGAATATCTTTGAATTTAATCTTACTTGTTTTTAAGTTTAATAATAATGATAAATTCAATTCAACTACATAAACATCTTTAACACCATATTTCTTTTCCATTAATGGATGAATATTACCAATGATTCCAACAATATCTTTACCAATTTTAATATAAGCACTTCTACCAGGATGATAAGATTGATTATTAGCTTCAATCGCTTCTAATTTATATCTTGATCCTTCAATTCCGAGATTTTTAAAGATTGTTTCGACAAATCCTTTAACTAAATAATAATCAGCTTTATAACTTACTTGTTTAAATGCTAAACCATTATATTCGCCACAGCAGGCAATTGCCAGGTTTTGCAATTCACAGTCTTTTGAATATGTTGCTGATAATTCAAATACATTTACATCTTTAATGTTATGTGACTGATTATAATTAATTACCTGTAATAAAGAACCAATTACTGATTTACGTGTTACACTTCTTTCTTCACCTAATGGCATTGATAATTTTACTGGTTCATTTTGATGGAATAAGTTGAAATCATCAACATCAGCTAATGAAGTTAAAGTATAAGTTACTGTTTCATGTAATCCCTGATCTTTTAATAAATTACGTAAGTAATGTTTTTTAGCTTGTTCATCACTACGTTTACCAACTGTCATTGACATTTCTGGTAAAGTAGATGGAATTTTATCATAACCATAAATACGCGCTACTTCTTCAATTAAATCAGCCGCTAAAGTAATATCATTACGATATGTTGGTACTAAAACATGGAAACTGTTATCTTCAAGAGTAAATTCAAATTTTAAAGAAGCAAAGATATCGGCAATTTCATCAGTTGTGATCTTTGTTCCTAAAAGACCATTTACTTGATCAGTTGTAACATCAACATAACGTTTTTCTATATCTAAATCAGTAGTTACGCTTTGATATACTTCTTTAGCATCTGCTAATTGAACTAATAAATCCGCACATCTTTCTAATACATTTAATGAATTAGCAGTATTTAAAGCCCCTTTGATATAATGTTGAGAAGCATCAGTTAATAAATTTAACCGTCTTGCTGTTTCTCTTAAAGTAGCCCCATTGAATGTTGCTGCTTCAATAACAATGTTAGTTGTATTTTCATCAATTTTAGTACTGTTAGCACCCATGACCCCACCGATGCAGCCAATACCGTCATCAGTAGAAACGATGATATCCCCTGGTTCAATTTGATATTGTAAACCATCTAACATTTCTTCTTTAACATTAAATCCTGTTTTAACTACAAATTCTTTTTTATTTAATTTATCATAATCATACATGTGGATTGGTTGTCCTGTTTCCAACATAACAAAGTTAGAAACATCGACAATGTTATTAATTGGCTTGATGCCACTTGCAATCAAGGCATTTTGTAACCACATAGGAGATTCTTTTGTTGTAACTCCTTTTACTAATTTAGCACCAAAAAATGGACATAAATCAGTTTCTACTTTTACACTAATACCAGAGTCATCTTTGCCTTGTGGTGTTATTTCTGGTAATTTTACATCACGTTTTAAAATAGCTGCTACTTCATAAGCTAATGAAGTTAACGCCATACAATCAGAACGATTTGGAGTTAAACCAATTTCTAAGATCGTATCTTTTAATCCAATATATGCTAGTGGATCTTCACCAACTGGAGCAGCATCATCTAAAACATGAATTCCTTCTTTATCTTCCGGTTTCAATAATCTTTGATCAATTCCTAATTCTGCAATTGAACAAATCATTCCGTTTGATTCTTGACCACGAATCTTACTTGCTTTAATGACAAAACCATCACCTAGATCACATCCAGGGTTAGCCACAATTACTTTTTGATTTTTAGCAACATTTGGTGCCCCACAAACGATTTGATTTACAACCCCTGGTTTTACTTCAACCTGACAAACTTTTAAATGATCACTATCAGGATGAGGAACACACTCTAAAACATGACCAATTGTCATATTATTTCCTCTAGCTAATTGATGCATTCCTTCTACTTCTAAACCAACTGCCGTAATTTTATCAGCTAGTTCTTGAGGATCTTGATCATCAACTTTAACATATTTATTTAATAAATTTAAACTTACGTCCATTGCTTTACTCCTTTCTACCAAATTGATTTAAAAATCTAATATCATCATTGTAGAAATAACGAATGTTATCAATACCATATTTAAGCATGGCAACACGTTCAATTCCAATTCCAAAGGCAAATCCCTGGTATACTGTTGAATCAAAACCACACATTTCTAATACTTTTGGATTTACCATTCCAGCACCTAAAATTTCGATCCAGCCAGTATGTTTACACATTGAACATCCTTTACCACCGCAGTTATGACAAGAAATGTCAACTTCTACTGATGGTTCTGTAAATGGGAAATATGATGGTCGTAATCTAATTTCTCTTTTTTCACCAAAGAATTTACGAGCAAAAATTTCTAATGTTCCTTTTAGATCAGCCATAGTTACATTTTTATCAATAACTAACCCTTCACATTGCATAAACTGATGTGAATGAGTAGCATCGTCATCATCACGACGATATACTTTACCAGGACAAATTACTTTAACTGGTCCTTTTCCTTTAGCAGCTAGTAAAGTATGCGCCTGAACTGGTGAAGTATGCGTACGCATTAATAGCGTATCATCGATATAAAAAGTATCTTGCATATCACGAGCTGGATGATCTTTTGGTAAATTCATCAACTCAAAGTTAAAATAATCAGTTTCTACTTCAGGACCTTCGGCAATTGAATAACCCATTCCTAAAAATAATTCTTCTAATTCTGTTACGATTGCTGATAAAGGATGAATTGTACCTTGATCTAATTTATAACCAGGTAAACTAATATCAATTTTTTCTTGATTGATCTTATCTAAAATTGCCTGATTTTCTAAAACTGCTTTTTTATCTTCAACCGCTTTTGATAATTCTTGTTTAACTAAATTTGAAGTTTGTCCAAAAACTTTTCTTTCTTCAGGAGCCATATTTTTCATTGCTTTCATTGCTTCTTGAATTGGTCCTTTTTTTCCTAAATAAAAAACTCTAATATCATTTAATTCTTTTAAAGATTTACATGTTTCTAATTTAGCTAAAGCTTCATCTTTAATTTCTAATAATTTATTTTCCATGCTTTCCCTCCTAAATAAAAAAACCGTTCCAATAGGAACGATTTACTCGCGGTACCATCCTAATTCATGATAAAAATCATGCTCTTAATAAACTGTAACGTAGTTTCAACGGCGAGGATTAGTCGCACTCCAAGGTGAATTCAATAATGCCGCTGTTAGAAGACTTTCACCAAATATCTCCCTCTCTAAAACAGTTTTCTTACCTACTAGTCCTTATCATCGTTTTATCAGTAATACTCACACATTATACCTTGTTTGACTCTTTTTTACAACCATTTCTAAAAAAAATAATTACCAAATTTCTTAATATACTGATACTTTTACTAAACAAATTCGAAACAAAGTCGAGACAAGATTACCACATTTCTATGCTATAATAAATGCAGGTGGCCACCATCTGTTAGATGAGGAGGAAAAAATAAATATGTTAATGTTTATTAGTTCTCGCGGACCATTAAAAAAATGCAAATATTCCTCATATGGAATATTTAGTGTTACTTTTTTTAATTCTATATTTAACAGAGTCTAAAAAAGACTCTAAATAAATATAGAAAATGGTCCGCATAACAGAGAAAGTGAAAAGGATGCTGAGCAGAGCATCCTTTTCGTTTGGAATATTTAGTTTTACTTTTCTACAACACTTATAATACATATTTTTTATTATTTTTCAAGTGTTTTTTATGTTATAACATGAATTTTTTATCACTTTTAACTATAATTAATTTATACCATTCATTAACTTAAACATAATAAAATTTACAATTATATAAATCTATTATTTACTAATTTCATATCTAATCAGTTCTAAATAAAAGTAAACATATAATAAAATGCAAATATTCCTTATATGGAATATTTAGTTTTACTTTTTTTAATTCTATATTTAACAGAGTCTAAAAAAGACTCTAAATAAATATAGAAAATGGTTAGCATAAAAGAGAAAGTGAAAAGGATGCTCTCACATAGCATCCTTTTCGTTTGGAATATTTAATCATTTTATTTTACAACACTTATAATACATATTTTTTATTATTTTTCAAGTATTATTCATGTCAACTGCAAAAATGATACATTAAAATACTTCCGGCAATAGCAGCGTTTAGTGATTCAATCGTTTGGATTGGAATATAGCCAATTCTATCACATTTAGCTAAGATATCTGGATTCATACCATTACCTTCATTGCCAACGATAAAAGCCATTTTTTCTTGTTTTTCAATCAAATGAATATCTTTACCATTTTCTAAAGCACTGCCAACGACAGTAACATCGTGTGCTTGCAGTTTATCAATAATTTCTTTTAAATCACCATAGATACAGCTAATATGAAAATTAGCTCCCTGCATTGATCTTAATAATTTATCATTATATAAATCAACACAATTATTAGATAGAATTACTTGATCAATACCAAAAGCTAAAGCACTACGAATCAAGGTTCCAATATTACCAGGATCTTGTAAATCATCTAAGATCAAATAACGATTTTTATAAATTAATTCATTTTTATTTTCCAAAGGGCATTTTGCCATGATACTTGATGGTGATTTAGTAAAAGCTAATTTAGCCATGACTTCTTCACTGACTTCAATAACTGGTAAATTAGTTTTTAATGGTTTAGTAGAAATCAAAGTATCTACCTGATTAGCTTTGATTGCTTCATTTACTAAATGTTCTCCTTCAATTAAGTAGTAACCTAATTGTTTGCGATATTTTTTTTGTTTTAATTTCATTAATGTTTTGATCGTATTATTAGACGATGATGTAATCATATTCCAATCTCCTTTAATTGTTTTTCACGCTTTTGATAATCAGGTAAGCGTTTTTTGATTTCCTGATAAAATAATTTTGAATGATTTGCCTGTAGAAAATGACATAATTCATGAACAATTACATAATCAATTAAATCTTTGTCTAGATGAACTAAAGCAAGATTGAAACTGACTTTATTGTTTACTGGATAACAGGCACCCCAGCGAGCTTTATATTTTTTTATTTCAATTTTAGGCATCATTAGTTTAAAAGAAGTTTGTAAATATGTTTGAATTTTATTTGTAATATATTGCAATAAAACCTCTTTTAAATACATTTCAATCGTATTTTGAATTTGATGGTGATAAACATAAAGTTTATCACCATGGATTTTAACCTGGCGTTTGTTTAGATCATAGCTAACAATTTGATAGCGCCGATTAAATATATTGACAAAACCGCCATTACAATAATCAAATTTACCAACATAACTGTTAAGTCGTTTTAAGATCGTTTCTTGATTTTGGATGATCAACGCTTCAATATCTTTTATTGAAAATAACGGTGAACTGTTTACGATGATCTTACCGGATACTACTTTTAAATAACAGCGTTTGATTGGTTTTATATTTAACTGATATTCAACCATTTGTCCCATTAGATTAATTTTTCTAATTTCCATAACTACCTCAGTATAAAACTTTTTAAATCAACCATACTATAAAAGATAGGAGTGATTAGATGGATATTCGTAATGCTTTACTTACTAAACTGCATGATACTAGTTATGATGAACTTAAACAAATCATCGAAGGTGGCATTGCTTCTAAAGAAGAAACAATTTTACCTGGTCTTGGTGTTTTATTTGAAGAATATTATAATTCTTTAAATAGCATGCAAAAAGATGTGATGATTCGTACTATTTGCAGTTTATTAAAATAGACTCAATGAGTCTATTTTTTGTTGTCTTTAATTATTTCTTTTATTGATCTAGCGATCATAAATAACATTAATAAAACAAAATTAATTTTAAATAATTGATTAAAATCAATTACTAATAAAACAATCATAATAAATAATGGTAATAAACTTTCTAAAAAGAAAATTTCATGATTTAAAATCTTAATTTTACCAATCTTTTTACTTTTTAAAATAACAACAATCGTTTTATAAATTTCAAACAATAAATAATTAAAGATCCATAACAATAAAAAGTAAACGGTTGTATAAAAATTATCAATAAAGATCTTTTTCAATGCTCCTAAAAATGTTATTTGATAATAATTGATCAAGCTATAACAAAAGCTAAAACCGGCAATCAAAAACGTAGCTACAGCATTACGAATTAAATAAAAAACTATAAAATCCTTTTTGATCTTATTCATAATAATCACCAGCCTTTTGGATATCTAAATCAATTGCAAAAACATATTTATCCTTATCATTACTTAAAATAACGACCACACTTAACTCTTTCTTACTCAAATCAATATCCTCATTAAACTGATATGTACCATAATCATTACTATTGATCAACTCTTTACTAGTACCTACAATTTTATTAAAAACAACATAGTTATCGTTATCTTCTTTATCACCATCAGGATCTTTTAAATAACGATATTCTAAAGAAGCATTAGGATATTTTTTAAAAATATCCTTGTTTGATGTTTTTAAAGAACCTAAACGAATCATTGTTTTAGAAATAGCAGCATTTTCAATCCGGTATTCTTTATTAGCTCCTTCTAAATGATCTAAACGATTAATTTTTAAATCTAATTTAGCAATTTGCTTTTCATTACTTATTACCTCTAGATTAGCTTTTTCTAATTCTGTTAAAGGAAATTTACTAACCGTAATTTGATGATCCTCTAATTGATAAGTTTTATTTTCTAAACTTATATCCAGCAAAGCCACTTCATAATCATCTTCTTTATCAGTTAGCTTTAATTTAAACGATACAGGATCTGTTATTTCATTATTAATGGTGATACTGCCACCATTTAAATAAAAATTATCCTGATCTAAGTAAGCTTCAATATTTTCTACCTTTATTTCATCATTAGAACCGGATAAAAGATAATCAAAATAGATTACTCCTCCAAAGGTTTGAAACATGAAATTATCATGCATAAATAATAAGGTACTGCCAACAATTAAAGCAAAAATTATACTTAAAATTAAATGTTGTTGAGATTTATTTTTCATATTCATCACCTTTTCTATTATAACCTATTTTACTTAGGATAGAAAGAAAAAAGAATTCTTCTTAATCGACAAAAAAGCAATTACTCTCGTCAATGACGATTTCATTGCTTAAATGTTTTATTTTACAGTTACTAATTCTAAATAACTAGTAGTTCCACCAACACCAGGAGCACCAGCAGTGATCAAGATTTGTTCACCTGGTTCAACCCCATTTTCTTTAGCTAAAATTTGTGCATATTCAATTTGCGCTACACGATCACGCATTTGTTTACATACAACTCCTTTAACACCCCAGTTTAACGCTAAAGAACGAGTTACTGGTTCGTATGGAGTTGCTGCAATAACCATAGATTCAGGACGATAACGTGATACCCGTTTTGCAGTTGATCCACTTTCAGTATAAACGATGATTGCTGCTACGCTAAATTTAGAAGCAATTTCCGCTACTGACATACAGATAGCTTCAGATGGTTCTTCTGGAGCAGTTCTGATTGCTTTTCTTAATAAAGCATTGTAATCTAATGTTTCTTCAGTTTTTAAAGCAATTTTAGTCATTGTCATAACTGCTTCTTCTGGATATTTACCTTGAGCAGATTCACCAGATAACATGATGGCATCAGTTCCATCATAAATTGCATTAGCAACGTCACTTACTTCAGCTCTAGTTGGACGTGGATTTTCTTGCATACTGTCTAACATTTGTGTAGCTGTAATAACTACTTTACCAGCAGCACGACATTTTGTGATGATTTCTTTTTGAATTAATGGTACATCTTCAGCTGGTACTTCAACACCTAAGTCACCACGAGCAACCATGATTCCATCAGCAACTTTTAAGATTTCATCCATGTTGTCAACACCTTCGCTATTTTCAATTTTAGCGATGATTTGGATTTCTGGATGAC
>NZ_JAGHEW010000396.1 GCF_017889095.1 Thomasclavelia sp.
CTTTTTTTGTTGTTTGATAACTTAACCCATTTATAACCTATATAATTGCTTGAGGCAATAAGCTAATTGTAAAAAGTATTATTTTATCAAGTTATCTTTTAATAGTTAAAATATAAACTATAAAAAAATCCTTTATTCTTACAGCTTATTTCCTTTTCATTAATTACTAGTAAAATCTAAGAAAAGGAGGAGAGTTTATGGATAAAATGGCAGATGTCCTTGGACGTGTAGGTGCGTGGTGTGGACAGAACAAGTATTTATCAGCGATAAAAAATGCGTTTCAAACCTTTATGCCTTTAACTATCGCTGGGGCAGTTGGGGTATTATGGTGTAACGTATTAGTAAACGCTGATTCTGGATTAGGTCTTTTCTGGGAACCAATAATGGCTCTAGATTTTATCAATCCAGCATTTTCCGCAATTCAATTTGCAACTATTTCATGTATTACAGTAGGGGTTACTTTTGGGATTTCCCAAGAAATCGGTGAAGCTAATGGAGAAACTGGATACTTTGCAGGACTATTAGGATTAGCTTGCTGGCTTTCAGTAACCCAAAACAGTTATGGAAATTATTTATTAACTGAAGTTGTTGATGGGGTTACTAAGATTGCAGTAAACGATTCTGGTGCAACAACTGCTTTTTCGGGAATTAGCGGTACCCCACTAGGCGCTACTGGCTTATTTACTGGTATGATCGTGGGAATTTTATCGGTGGAAATTTTCTGTAAATTAAGAAAGGTAGATAAATTGAAATTAAAGATGCCAGATACAGTACCACCAGGAGTTGCACGAGCATTCGAAGTTTTAATCCCAGCATGTATTACATTAATTATTATCGCTATTATTGGTCGAATTGCTGAAATGGCTACCGGATTATATTTAAATGATTTAATTTCAACTTATATTCAAGGTCCATTAGGAGCAATTGGAGCAACAATTCCGGGAGTAATCGTTATTTATATTTTAATCATGTTATTCTGGTTAGTTGGAATTCATGGTCAAAATATGTTAGGGGCAATCAAAGAAGCGTTATTTACACCATTGATGCTTGAAAA
>NZ_JAGHEW010000325.1 GCF_017889095.1 Thomasclavelia sp.
AGCGATATTCTTGTCGGACAATTAACCAGTCATGACAAATACTTTGATGATCATTGATCTTTAAAGTCGTTAAATTATAACGCTGCAATACATCACCTGGCATTGGCGATACCCACATATAACAATGAGGGAAAGTACTTAATAATTCCAATTGGATGGCCCGTTCATAAATTAAAATTTCTTTTTGACTAGGATGTTTATTCATAAAATTATCTGGCAATGAAACATCACCATGACTAATTGCTATTTGATGTTCGAGGTCTTTTAAACAAACTTGATCTTTAAAGACTAATGGATTTTGATTAGATACTAATAATTGGTAGTTGAAACTATAAAGTTCTTTAGCTTCTAATTCTTTAGATTTCAACAAATCAGTAAAATATTTCTTTTCATTATTAAAAAAACGAATTATTCCAATATTAGCATCGCCCTCAGATACCATTTTAATGGTATCAAAAGTATTTGTTTCGCGATAATTTACAGTAATCTTTTTATCTATAAGATTTATTTTTGATAAATATTCACAAAATGCATCAGCAATATAACTAGCTCGGGGTACACAAACATCTAAATGCAATGATTTTTCGTCATAATTACAATATAATGCTTCCATTTCATCTACTTGCATAATGATTTTTTTAGCCCGTTCAATAAACTCTGCCCCTTTTTTAGTTGGTACTACTCCTTTTGAAGTACGTTCAAAGATCTTAATATGCATGTGTTCTTCAAATTCTTTGATAATTTTACTTAAATGAGGCTGATTCATATAAAGCTTATTAGCCGCTTTACTAATTGAACCAGCCCGAGCGACTTCAATGATATATTTTAAATGCATTAGATTCATCGTTTTTCCTCCTATTTTAATAATTTTATCACAAATAAAATTCTTTGTATAATTTTATCGATTAAAATATTTTATTATCAAAAAAATATTTAGTTATATCTTTTTATATCTAAGCCTATAATTATTTAAATATATGTTCCCTTTTTTTATAATCTATTTAAAGCGCTTTCAAAGTATGTTATAATTAATAGTATGATGAAAAGAAAGAGGTGTGAAAATGAAAAAGCTGAAACAAGAGTATTTAGATAAAATTGATGAAATAGTTGCTAAATACAAAGACCAAAAAGGTCCAATGAAGTTAATGCTACATGAAGTTCAAGAAAGTCTTGGCTATATTCCTTTTGAAGCTATGGAAAAGATTTCTAAGGCAATCAACGTACCGGTATCTAAGGTATATGGAGTAGTAACTTTTTATTCACAATTTACTACTGAACCTAAAGGAAAACATGTTATTTCCGTTTGCTTAGGAACAGCTTGTTATGTTAATGGTTCCCAGACAATTCTAGACTTGCTTTGTGAGATGACGGGATGCGAAGTAAATTCAACTAGTGAAGATGGACTTTTTTCAATTGATGCAACACGTTGTGTAGGAGCTTGTGGATTAGCTCCAGTAGTTAGTGTTGACGGGACAGTTTTTGGTTGTTCTAAACAGCTAGAAGATCTCAAAATGCTTGTCTTAGATTATTTGAAAGAAGAAGCCAATGCTAGTTAAAGAAATAACGAGTTTATTAAATGCTCGGGAAATTTATGTTGATGATACTTCGATTTATCAAAAAAATTATGACAAAGCTTTTGCCACTGATTTAATGTCAGATGCTTTAGCCTTGTTGAAAAATGAAACTGAGGATGTTTTATTTATTACTGGTCTAGCCAATGTTCAATCATTACGTACTGCCGAGGTTTTAGATATTGAAACGATCTTATTCGTTCGGGGAAAACCGTTAGATATGTCAATTGTGGAAATGGCTAAAAAATTGCATATCAATTTGTTTCAAACCGATGAAGCAATGTTTGAAACTTGTGGTAAGTTATATGAAGCAGGAATGCGGCGATGAAAAAAACTTATCAAGTTATTAAAGATAATTACCAGGATGCTGGAACAGCTTCTAGCGATATTAAAAGAACTTTAAAGGCTCTAGGAATTGATCGTAAAGTTTTAAAAGCAGTTGCGATTGCCTGCTATGAAGCTGAAATAAATATTGCCATTCACTCTGATGGCGGTACCGTTACTTTTGAAATCGATGATGAAGGTGTGATTCATTTATCATTCGATGATATTGGCCCTGGAATTGAAGATATTGAATTAGCTTTAACTCCTGGTTATTCAACCGCCTCACCTAAAGCCCGTGAATTAGGTTTTGGTGCCGGAATGGGACTATATAATATGAAAAGTGTAGCTTCTACTTTTGAAATTTCTTCATCATCAGAAGGTACACATATTAAGATGACATTTAAATGAAACCAGTAATTACTTATTTAGGTAATACCTGCCAAAAATGTATTAAATGTGTCAAGTCCTGTCCCGTTGATGCGATTTCAATTGTAAATAAACAGGTAATTATTGACCAGGACAAGTGTATCAATTGTGATATTTGTATTCAGGCATGTGACCAGAAAATTTTAAAAACTAAAAGTATTGATTTAGAAAATTGTTTAAACCAACATGATTATAATATTGCTTTACTGCCAACAGCGATTTTATCGGATTTAAAGAATTATCAGGAAGTTGAAAATACGGTAGCTGCAATCAAAAAGTTTGGCTTTGATGAAGTAGTTCAATATAGTGATATTGAAGGCTTTCTTTATAAACAGGCTTTAGAAGATAGTCAAGGTAAGCATTTACCAATGTTGACTTCATTTTGTCCAACGGTAAATAAATTAATTATAAGTGAATATCCGACTTTGATTGATCATTTATTACCTTATGATTATCCCGTTGAAATAGCAGCAAAAAAATTAAGACAAAAATATCCAGATAAAAATATCGGTATTATTTCTTTATGTGAATGTGTCGCTAAATTGACATTAGCTAAAGAACCGTTTGATAATCAGGAATCGAATATTGATTATGCAATCAGTA
>NZ_JAGHEW010000326.1 GCF_017889095.1 Thomasclavelia sp.
AGTGATGATCTAGTTTTCTTCTTTAATGATGTTGCCGATCAAATTAATGGGCAACGCTATATCTATATTAAAATTGCTTGTCCAGTAGATGTTAGTGTTTCTTATGATGGTGATACCTTAAATTCTAGTAATGATGATTTAAATACCCGAACTGATTTTGGAGTTTTAAGCTTTGAAGATAATCCAAGTGGTGATCAAACCAAGATATTACGACTAAAAGAAGAACATTCTTATGATATTGAAATCAATGGTACTGGTCAAGGTTACATGAATTACACAATTGCCTTTATGGATGATGATGGTAATTATGATGATTTTAGAGAATTCAAAGATATTGAAATAACTTCACAAACAATCATTGATACTAAAGCTGAAGTAAGCGACAATACCATTGTCAATGTTGATAAAGATGGTGATGGTAAATACGACTTATCTTATGAAGCCGGTAATAACCAAGAAGCTACTCTAATTAAAACTAATAATTGGATCAACATCGCTGCAACTGTATTAATCGTTGCTGTTATTGGTTTAGCTGGATTTACTATTATTCGTAAAAAAAGTTGGAAATAGCTCCAACTTTTTTATTTTATTTATAAATATATTTTTATTATAATTATATTTGTTTAAAATATATTTATATGATATATTGAAAATATAAGTACTTATAAAATTTTAGAAAGGAAAATAGAAAATGAAAAGTTATTTTAAATATTTTGCTTTGATTGCAATTTTACTAACAATCTCATGTGTTAATGTTTCCGCCGACTACAAAGGATTTAATATTACTGCCGGATTTGGATGGGCAAAAGAAAGTACTGCCAATCCAAAACGCAATAATGAGTATTTGATGGGAATCAAATGGACTTCATCAGGGGCTGGTAATACCCATAAAATGTGGTTTCGATGTGTCAATAATGACGACAAAGATCGTGGCACAATATTAATAGATCGCCCTTCTAACAGTGTAAGATATGCTAATACAACTGCAAAAAATGGTTATAATTACTATCTAAAAGCTCGGCGTGAACATATAATTAATCCTAGAACCCAAGTAAAGGGAACATGGCAACCATAAATCACTAAAATAAAGCGATATCATATTTCATTAATTAGATATGATATCGCTCAATAATATAAAAGGAGAATTTAAAATGTTAACCTTTATCAAAAAATATAAATTATACTTTATAGTCATGACATCATGTTTAGCTATTTTTTTGATATGTGCTTTAGAAAACAGCAGCTTTTTTAGTATAATTTTTAATTATTTATCAGACAGTGAATTTCGTGAGAATTATACACTCGCCGAAAGTAACGTGAAACAAAATGTTAGTATATTTTATGTAATAAAAGATATTTTTACCGATAATACATGGTATTTTGATACTAGCATAATTTTTGGAACTACCCTATTTCAGCTAATACTGCCTTTATATGCCACGATTGCCGGAATTAACTTTTATCAAAAAAACAAGTCGATATATAAGTTACAATATCATCGCATAAATTCACCATATAAAAAACAAATTTGGCAAAATATAATCAACGAATCTACCACACTTGCACTTAGTATTTTTATCGCTTATTTAATTTTCTATCTGATTATATTTATAATTGGAAATGGTAATTTTACAACTGGTGTAACTCGTGATTTTCTAAAAGATATCTTGGGAGCACAGTTTTATAATAACTATCCTTATTTTTATTATCTATGTGAAGGGTTTATGACATTTTTTATAATGCCATTAGTGTACTCTATATTTTCTTGTGCCATGGCAATCGTTTTTTCAAATCGTAAAAAAATTATTTTGGCTACCAATATGTACTATTTTGGCTTTAGTGCTATCGGCTTTGCTTTATTCTATATCATTGACGAATACGCATTTTATCTCAACCCTTCATCAATAATGGTTGTTGGTTCATTAAATGATATTAATTCAATACTAATTACTTTAATATCAATATTTCCTGTCTTTATAAGTTATTTTCTCATTCAACGGAGCCTAAAGCATGTGGAAATATAAAGATATTGCTATTTTTATCTGGATATATACGTTTATTGTTGTTTTATTTAGTTTGATGGTTAACTCCAAAGACATTACTATTACTACTCTGTACTATAACATCTGGCTATTTTTAGTAATTTTGATTATTTATTTTATAACTATAGACAAAACCATGAACGATTTAAACTTTTTAGTCGTACATAAATTTGATAAGATATCAAACTATTATTTATTTACTATCAAAAAGTTTAGTATTTTAAACATTTTACTATCTTTTAGTATTTATATTATCAATATTACTGTTACTCTACTTTGGGGACAGATAAAATTTGATTCTAATTATCATTTTATGTACCCTATTCATTTATATATTATTTTTGAAATAATTTATATCATTGTCCTAAGTTTTTTTAAAAGTTCATTTTATTATAGCTGGTTTTTAATAATTTTTGGTATAACAGTTTTTATGTATTCTATTACTTTATTTTATGAAGGTAAAAATATAATAGCTTTTAATATTTTTACTTATTTCTTTAATTTAGATACTTTGCATATTCATACTATGTTTCATTATATCGGGTATGCAATAATTAGTATTTTATTACTTAACAAAAAAAGGATTGAAATATGAAAATAATACTGATCATTTATATTTTTTTGAGTTATTTAATAAATATAAAAACAATAATAGTATCTCCTAATATTACTGATATTGGAAACTTATTATTTTTGAATATTTCATCTTTTCAAAGCTATAATTTAGAAAGTCTTAACATACCATATATAATTATGTATTGCCTATTAATATATATCATTATTGCAATTGATTTTTCAACAATCAATGAACAAACATCTTATTTATATTTATTATTATATCGATTAGGTAAAAATAAATTATATACTAAATTACTTATTAAAAATGTAGAAAACAATCTAAAAATACTAATATCTATATTAACCTGTATTTTACTTTTTATACTCTTAGAAAATAAAACATATAATATTATTACAATAATACCCATCATACTCTTTCTAATTCGCTTTATAACTATATTTATTATTTTTAATACAATTCATGATACTTATCAGTTAATTGGAAAAAATAATAAAGCACATTATATAACATTATTTTCTATAATCTTATTACTATTGACCGATATATTATTTAACACTAATTTTATTACTTATTCTAATGACACTACTATTGAACTATTATTGTTATTTTTATCATTATTAATAATGATAGGTACAGTTATGATGGGACTACTAATATTCAAGAAAAAAGGAGATGTTTTATGATTACTGTAACCAACATAAACAAATCATTCAAAAATAACGAATTATTTATAAATACCACATTTACAATTAACGAAGGCAGTAAAACTTTGATCAAAGGAATCAATGGTTCTGGAAAAAGTGTATTACTTAAATTACTAGTTGGCTACTCTAAAGTAGATAGTGGCGAAATCATAATTGATGATTATATTCTTCATAAAGATAAAGATTTTATTCAAAATGCTGGTATTAGCATCAATGCCCCAGAATTTTTAAAAAATGTTTCTGGTTTAGATAATTTATTATATCTAGCTAAAATTCGCAATATTGCCACAACCCAAGATATTATTGCTTTAGCTAAAAAACTAGATTTAGAAAATTCATTATCAAAAAAATATAAAACTTATTCATTAGGAATGAAACAAAAAATGCGAATTATTCAAGCTTTAATGGATAAACCAAAATATCTTATTTTAGATGAACCATTTGATGCATTAGATCATAAAAGTTGTAATATCGTTAAAGAATTATTAAACCAACATATTCAATCTGGTGGAACTTTAATTTTTACCAGTCATAATGCAGAATTTGAAAATTTTGCTGATGATATACTTGAATTAGAGAATAAAAATATCAAAATCTTGTCTAATTTAAAAGGCTAGTATCAATACTAGCACTTTTTTCGTTATTTTTAATCCAAATTTTACTGTTCACATTTATCATCAATACTCATACTGCCTGACTCTTCTTTAAAATTATCAAGAATCTTATCCCAATCATTAGCTTCATAGTAGCGCAAATTCTCTGCTAAAAACTTTTCGGTAATATCATTTTCCTGCTTATCAAATATTGTTACATCAAAGCGATAATCAACAAAAGCATATTCTAAATATTGTTTTGCTAGTGGTAAATCAGTTTCTAATTCACGCTTATCTAAAATCTGTTTAACAATTATACCAATCGATACCAACTGCAAACAAATCAAAAACGTAATTATTTTCTTACTTCGATCAAATTTTTTAACTTTCATATCTTTCACCAACCTTTTACAATGATACCATTTTCAATAACAAAGCTATCAGCAAATCACTATTTTTATTAATATTTTATTTAAAAAATCTTTCTATCATTTTAATTATATTATATTAATTATATATGTGCAAATCAATAAACTTAATATATCTGTTTTAGATATATTGTTTTTTTAATAATATATTGATATAATATAAGTAACTTAACGTTAAGGTGGTAAAATGAAAAAAACAATATCAGGTAATGATTTAATAATGATTTTTTTGTATCTATTAAAACAAAAAGAAATGTATGGATACGAATTAACTAAAATGATAAAAGAAAAAACTAATAATGCTTTCTCAATAAAAATGAGCACTTTGTATCCTTCACTTCGTAAATTAATTGATGCAGGTTATGTTAAAACAAGAAGTGTAGTAGTTGATAATAAAACTAGAGTCTATTACTCATTAGAAAAAGAAGGTGAATTATATCTAAATGAATTAATTGAACAATATTTAATAAAACGCGATTTAATTGATAGTTTAATTTTTTCAAATAATAATCAGGGAGATAAATAAATGGGAGATAAAGTCAATAAACATGTGATGCAATATAAAAAAAACATTTTAGCATTGATGTCATTAAAATCAAAAAAGGAAAAAGAATATATCGAAGACTATATGATTAGTGTCAAAGAGTTTTGTAATGAATCTAAAAATGCTACATATAATGATATCATAGAAAATTTCGGAGAACCTAAAGATGTTGTAATTGCATATTTAAAAGAATGTGATGAAAATTACTTATTAAAAAAAATCAATACTAGAAATATTATTAAAAAAACAGCATCTGGTTTCATTGTTGTAGTATGTTGTTTAGCTTTGATCGCTACATATTTATTATATAAAGGATATAGCGAAGCAAAAAACTCATACATTACTAGAGAAGAAGTATTTATAGAAGAATAAAAACTGTTATGAGGCGATAAAAATGGAAAAACATAATAAAAAACTAAACCCTACAATAATCGGTTATGGAATATTAAATATAGCTTTTGTTACTTCTGGTGTATTAGCTTTATATTTTCTTATTATTTATAACGCACCAAATTATTTAACATATTTATTTAGTAGTTTAATGTTTACTTTGCGAATTCCAATTTTTAATTACAAATATAGAGAACTTAGAAATAAAATGGAAATTTCTAAAATAAAACTCTTTAAAAGATTAGGTCTAATAGCTTTTGTATCCGGTATATTAGCCATACTATTTCTAATCATAAATAAAGAATCTAGTATTTTATCGAATATCTTTGTTTATCCATTACTTCTTTTACAATTTCCAGAAGAAATTTATCGGTGTAAAAACTGGAAAAAATAGTTTATTAGCAATATTAATAAAAAAGAGCACAAAAATCAATACAATTAAAGTGCTCCTTTTTTTGTCAATTTTTTATTAATTTTTTATAAAAAACTCAATTTAATAAATGTAGTTTAAATAGCATTTTATATTGTAAGCAACTTTCAATTCCAAACGAAATAGCTTAGATATAATAAGATAAGTGATTATTTTTTCAATAAACCCCCTCTAATTTACATATTACATTCATTATTATATTATTCAAAAACATTGATGCATTAAATAAAATAACTTTTGCTCCATATACTATAATTTCTCGCTCACATTTGCTAGCTACAACTAATTCATCAACTATTTTTCCATATTTTTTATTGCGAAATAACTATGCCAAGACATAAATTCACTTTTATTTTACTTAAACTTAAATGTAATTCAAAATTTTTGACAAATTGAAATATATTTATTTAATCGGAATTAATAAATTTAACACTAATCTATCATTTTTATAAATTACTTTTGTTTTTATTGAAGCATTATTTAATTCAGGATTATGTTCTTGTGGCGCAAT
>NZ_JAGHEW010000409.1 GCF_017889095.1 Thomasclavelia sp.
ACCGGAGTGGATACTGGAAGAGTTTTTAGGAGAAGAAATCCATTCCGGCAAAAGAAACCATGGATACAGCTGTCAGTGTCCAGAATGCAATGGAACAATGGTTAGGAAAAAACAGTAATTTTCTAACCCTTTTTCAGTTTCACAGAAACACCCGGCTGTAATGATATACGTACAGGCTGGGTGCTTTTGATTTTCACCTAAACGAATCTAAATTCCTATATAAAAAAATAAAAGACACCTAAGTGTCTTTAACCAAATAATTTAACCAGCGCTTTTTCTAAGCCATTATTTTGAATTGTATCACTAACTAAATCACTAATTGCTTTTAGCTCATCAACAGCATTTCCCATCGCTACACCCGTACCAACCATTTGAATCATTTCCATGTCATTCAAACCATCACCAAAGCCGTAACTATCTTCTACTTCTAAATTTAAATACTCTAATACTTTTTTAATTCCCGTCGCTTTAGAAATCACATTAGAATAAATCTCAAAAGCATTTTCAGTTCCATGTTTATCATATCTAAATTCGTCTTTGATCATTTCTTCAACTTCTTTTTGTTTATCAAACGGAACACTTACTTCAATTTTTAAACAATCAGGCAATACCTTAGCTACTTCAAAATCATCAATTAAATACTTTTCATTAATATTACAGCTAATAAAGAAATCCTTTAAAACCTGATATTTAGGATTCAAATAAGCACCACGACTTGTTTCAATAATATATTCATAATTTTGATTTTCCAAATGAGCGATTAATTTTTTAGTCTTATCAAGTTCAGTTGGCTGATGATAAATAAACTTTCCATTTAACTCTACATGAGCCCCATTAGCTAAGATCATTCCATCAAAACCAAATTCAGTTAATTCTTTAGGAATAAAAGCATAAGGTCTTCCCGTAGCAATAAACAACAAATGTCCCTGCTTTTGTAATTTATGCATCATTTCTTTAGCCCCTTTAGGAATATCAGGTACACCATTATGTCCATCAGTCAAAGTTCCATCAATATCAAAGAATAATACTTTTGTCATCTGTTTCACCTCTTGTTTATCTTGCTTCTATTATAACAAAAGCATTATTTCAACAGCTTTTTTTACTGTTTTTGAAAACTTTTTCAAGATTAGTTAAAACAGTTTTCCACCGTTTAGATTATCTTATTAAAAATAGATTAGATATAATTACAACTTTCTAAATCAGTAAATCACCTATATTTACTCTCTCTTTATTTAATTTACAAATCAAGTCAGCATTATCGGCTTTTTAATAAGAACCTAATCATTTACTACAATTCTAAGTTCTTCATGAAAATATTTAAGAGTAGAATATTTATATTTTCTTTCAAATTGTTTGCTATGTAATCGTTTATGCCCGTTAATATGTTCAATATAATCATGTATATATTTTTCTAAATTCTTATGAATATAATCTTCTTGTTTTTCAAATTCTTTATATTCATCAACATCAATAGTGGAACTTTCACCAATATATTTATCTTTTGAAACAATAACAAGTTTAGAAAAATCCAATCCTGATTGATGTTTTTTACTTCTATCAGAAAATTTAAACTTATAGTCATTATTATGTTTCATCTCTGTTCTAAATAGTACACATACATAACGATCTGTTAAATAATCAATCTCAAATAAAACAACATCATAACTTCTTCCTTTTTTTGTTAAAATTTCTTGATATTGGTCATGAGGATAGTCTTTATAAAATTGCTCACTCAACTTTTTTATTTCGTACTTATACACTTTACTTATCCTCCTAAAAAAAATAAGAGGAACCTGTTATAGATTCCTCTATCTTGCATCCTTGAGCCATTTTTTATTTTATCGATGTGTCTTTGCTCTCACACATCATCATCGCTAGGTCATTTTTTATTTTACCGACGAGTCAGAACCGTCACTCGTCATCATAGGATGCTTTGAGGTTGAACACCTCATTATTAATATGCACCAAATATGCATTTAATAAC